>JBBSJT010000121.1:0-5986 GCA_038257035.1 Chlamydiia bacterium | reverse complement strand
GTTGTTGCAAGTTTTATAAATCAAGCTGTCCGATTGTTTTACCAGTGAGTCGTTAAGAAAGACCTGAGGGCAGTGAGGGGTCTTGAAATTCCAACCCGTCACGGGCCTCATGTCTTTCTTAACGACTCACTGGTAAAAAAAATCATAGACGGTGGACAGTCTAGAAGTTGCGGGTGGCGCGGTCGCGCTGGTAGTGGCGCTCAATGCCGTTAGCAACCTCCTCCGGGCTGTCTGTGATTTGAATAAGCTTTAAATCTTCAGGAGCAATGCCATCCATTTTTAAAACCGTTTCAACTAGCCAGTCCATCATGCCTTTCCAGTATTCTGTTCCAAGTAAATAAATAGGGAAGGGTTTGATTTTTTTTGTTTGGATTAAGGTTAGGGCTTCGAATAGTTCATCAAGAGTGCCATAACCGCCCGGCAAAAAAACGTAGCCTTGAGCGTATCTGATAAACATTACTTTTCTGATGAAGAAGTAGCGAAATTGCAATCTATAATCGAGGTCGATGTAATCATTTAATTTGGCCTCAAAGGGTAAATCAATACCAATTCCGCATGATTTACCATGTACCTCTTGAGCCCCTTTATTGGCAGCTTCCATAATCCCTGGGCCACCACCTGTAATTATAGCAAATTTTTTGGCTGAAATGGCTTTTGCTGTATCGACAGCGAGGGTATAATATGGGCTATCTTCTTTTACCCTTGCCCCGCCAAAAATTGAAACAGAAGGTCCAATGGTAGTCATTATCTCAAAGCCCTCAACTAGTTCTGAGACCACGCGAAAAACGCGCCATGAATCAGAGGTGTAGCTTTCGTTATGGTCATTTAACTTCATATCGTCCATTTTCGCCCCTCTTTCGTAAAAAATAATATATACTGGTTCTTTTTGAATCATGCCAGTAATATTTTTTTTACCAGTGAGCCAGTGAGAAAGACATGAGGACAGTGAGGGGTCTTGGAATCCTAACCCCTCACTGTCCTCATGTCTTTCTCACTGGCTCACTGGTAAAAAAATCAGAAACGTAAATTTTAAAAAGGATATGTTCCTAGAGGTTTAGGGAGAGGGCGGTTCTTTGGAGACCATCGACTTTTCTTCTTTGCAAGGGAGTGCCAAAGAGTAGCTCTGGATTGCTTTCAAGTTCTTTCAAGCGCTCTTGATTGATGAAACTTCCAATACCTGAAGATTCGTCAAAGTCGGCAGTTTTGGAATTTTGCTTTCTGGCATTATGAGGGCAGACATCCTGGCAGATGTCGCACCCGAAAATGTAGCCCGGATTTTGTTCCTGAATGTTTATAGGAATTTCTTTTTTTGATTCAATCAGATGATAGGAAAGGCAAAGTGTTGCGTTCACTTTGTATGGGGCAACAATTGCCCTTGTCGGGCAGGCGTCAATGCAACGTTGACAGGAGCCGCATTTTGCAAGGCTTAGGTTCATGACAGGATTATTAAGCTCTAAGGTTGTAAAAAGTCCGCTAAGTAGCGTGAAAGTTCCAAAACGACGATTAATGTGCAAGATGTTTTTGCCGAACCAGCCAAGGCCGGCTTGTACTGCCAACGCCTTTTCAAGGACTGGTGTTGAATCGCTAAAACCCTTGGCAATCCCTTTTTGACCTGTTCTTTCTTCTAGCCAAGCAATAAATTTTTTTAGACGTTTGCGATGAACGTGATGGTAGTCGCGCCCTCTTGCGTAAGAGGCGACAATACCTGAATTTTTGTTAAAGTCAACTTTTGGCTGTTTGTAGTAAGAGATGAAAATAATTGCAGACTTTGCGCCCGGTAAAATGTGTTCAGGGTGGCAACGGGATTGGTTTTCCATGTAAGCCAAATCACCATGCCATTTTACATTCAGCCACTCTTCATACGCTTTAATATCGTTTAATGGAATTGTGGCAGAAGTAATCCCTGCATCATCAAAGCCAAGAGCCAATGCCTTTTCTTTAATTTCATCTAAGGAGAGCATCAATTATTTGACCTATTTGCCAGAAGTGAAAATCCTAGAGAAAAGTTCTTCCATGCGTGTTTTCTTTTTCTCTACTTGTTTTCCGTTGGCAACCTCATGGAGGTTCTCAATGGCAATAAAGGCTGTAGGATCTTCTCTTAGAACTACATCTTTAAGGTCTGATAATTGCAGACGTTCTGCAATCACATAAAGAATTTCTCTTTCATCACCTGAAAAACCACCACGACCATACATGATAGTGAGTCCAAGACCAAGTTCATGAATAATGGCATCACCAATTGCTTTAGATTTTTTTGAGATGATCAAAACGGATTTAGTTTCATCAAGCCCCACAATAACGCCGTCCATAACTTTAATGACGATGATGTAGGTGATTAATGACATTAAGGGAGGATGTAAATCCTGAAAAACAAACCCTGCTGCACCAAATACAAAGATATTGCAAACTAAAACTACTTGACCAACTGTAAAGCCGGTTTTTCGGTTAATGATGATCCCTAAAATTTCTGTTCCGTCGAGGCATCCACCAAAACGAATGACCATGCCAAGGCCAATACCTAATAATGCACCGCCAATCACCACAACTTCAAGACTTTCTCCTTTGAACGTAAAATCAGTAAAGTGTTCAAGGACGAAAAGGGAAGTAATGAAAACCACAACAGCATAAAACATATGCACTAAAAAAGTTTTCCCAATCGAGCGGTAAGCTAGGAATAGAAAAGGTAGGTTAAATATTAGAAGAAATAAAGGGAGTAGTTTCAAACCAAAAATAATAGCAAAAATCATGGCAACGCCTGTGATTCCACCATCAATTAAATTGTTCGGAACGAAAAAAACTTGAATGGCAAAAGCCGACAGCACGGCGCCAAATGTCAATGCCAAGTATAAAAACACTTGACTCATTAAGGATTTTGAGGAACTTGTGGATGCAAACATGTTAATCACAACTCGTTGAATATCATTCTTGAATGATAACAGAAAAAAACTTTTAAGTCAAAATGCTTGTGCATAATTCGTAAAAAATGTATATTCAGTCCTTGTTTGATAAGTCGATTAGTTTAAGGGCGCATAGCTCAGTTGGTAGAGCGCCTGTCTTACACACAGGTGGCCATAGGTTCGAGTCCTGTTGCGCCCAATTTACTATCAAACAAGTTTTTTATACTCCACGCGGGAGTAGCTCAATTGGTTAGATCGCCGGCCTGTCACGTCGGAGGTTGCGGGTTCGAGTCCCGTCTCCCGCGCTTTTTGTCTAAGGGCGCATAGCTCAGTTGGTAGAGCGCCTGTCTTACACACAGGTGGCCATAGGTTCGAGTCCTGTTGCGCCCATTTTACTTCATACTCCCACGCGGGAGTAGCTCAATTGGTTAGATCGCCGGCCTGTCACGTCGGAGGTTGCGGGTTCGAGTCCCGTCTCCCGCGTTTTTTTCCATTTTATTATTTATTCTATCCTGAATATACTGTCAAGACGATGCGTTTTTCCTTTTAGTCCTTAAAAACCCTTTAATTGACTATTAATGGTCATTGCTTTATCCTTTAAGACTCAAAATCTTAAGGAGATAAATGAATCCTATAAATAATTTTTCAAATTTAATCCCCATTCACATCCCTCCAATCTTTTCTCCTCATAAAATAGAAGCTTACTTAGATACAAATGAAGAAGAGATGTTTATTGGCAGTACCTATGGAGAATTAATAGACAAAAAAAAAGAAGCCTACCAACCGTACATTTTAGCTCTTGTTCAAGAGGATGGCAATTCTCATATTCATTATTATGATGCGGAAAACTTAAAAAAATGGACTGACAAAAAATGGACAAATCCTTCAACAAATAATCCGATCACTCACCTTTTCCATTTTTCAATCTCTGTTGACGAAATAGGGGTTTACTCAGATTTTTGCTACCTCGGAGAATTGAAAAAAGGCAATAAATTAAACATTATCAAGCCATTAGGAAAAAACCGAGAAAAAAACTTCATTAAAATTGAAGGTAATTACGAGCTTTTAAATTTAAGCCCTTTAAAAACTACTGCCTTATATATTGATTTTACCAATTTTATTTATAAAATGCCTTTTACAAAAAAGAAGCTTGAGTTTTCTCAATATAAGAAAGAAATCCCTTATGTTTTTGCAATTGTTGAGGATCATGGCTCCTCTACTCTTAGTTTTTTTGAAGGTTCAGGGTTTTATCAATCAAAAAATAAGATTTTAATAAATCCACTTACGCTTAAAAAAATTGTTAAAATAGCCTATTGTGCTATTCATGTTGATCAAGAAAAAAATGTCACTTTGAAGTATTTGGGAACCGAGAATGATTTTGAAAACAAAAATTCCTTTATCACATTTTTTTTTAAGGCAACTCTTGGAGAGGTGGACGCACAATACCTTCTTGGAAAATGTTATGCAGAAGGAACAGGCGTTGGACAAAATTTAAGTGAAGCTATCAAATGGTTTAAATTAGCGGCTATTAAATGTCATACGGAAGCTGAATTTGAACTTGGAATTTGCTACAACGAAGGTAAAGGCGTTAAAAAAAATAATAAGACAGCAATTGATTTTTTTATTAAAGCCGCTAAAAAGAATCATCTTGGCGCAAGGTATCAGCTTGGATGTAACTATTTGGAAGGTAAAGGTGTTTTAAAAGATGTGGAAAGAGCGATCATCCTCTTTGCTCTTGCAGCAGAAGAAGGTTATGAGTTAGCTTGGCAAGCGCTTGATAATTGGATGAATGATTCTAAAAAAGAAAACAGTGACATTTACTGTGTTATTGGAGTGCAATACCATAGAGGGGAATACTTCGCAAAAAATTTAGACCGAGCAGTAAAATTGTGGAAAATTGCCGTAACGCATGGCCACAAAGAGGCCGCATATTTATTAGGGATGTTTTATCTTACTGGAGAGGGTTCAAAGCCCGAAGAGGGTGTGGAGTGGTTGATTGTGGCTTCCACTCTTGGTCATTGTCAGGCAAATACTCGTCTTGGCTTTTGTTATGCCAATGGCTTTGGAGTTACTCAAGATAAAGAATTAAGCGCAAAATACTGGAAAATGGCTTCGGATCTTGGTGATGTGGAAGCTCAATATAATTTTGGACTATGCAGTGCAAATGGGAAGGAGATAAATAAAAATCACCTCCAAGCTGATAATTTGAAAATTGCCGTATCGGAAGGAAGTGTGGAAGCTTCGATAAATTTCGAAGAATCCAAAAAATGATATACCATTAAAAACTTTTTGAATAAATCGACTCTGGCGATTTGTTCAGCGCAGATTAAAACTTGAACTACAGAGCGTATCGATTCAAGTTAGCAGAGTATATTTTGTAATTTGACTTTATTCTAGTAATGTTGTATTTTTTAAGTCTTTAATATTAAAGAGTTAGTAGTTATATGATCCCCATAAATCAATCCTTAATTCCCATTCATCTTTCTTCGATTTTTGAGCCGCTTAGAATAGAGGCCTACTTGCAAGCTAATGAAGATGAATCTCATTTTTATGAATCTTTTTCAGATCTTATTAAGGCACAATTGGATAAGGGACTTCCCTTTATTTTAGCTCTTGTTAAAGATATAGGGTCTTCGCCTCTTTATTGTTTTGAGGCTGAAAAATTAAAAGAATGGGCTGTAAAAAAACAGACAAACCCATTAACTAATAGTAAAATCGAAAGGATTTATCAATTCTCCATCAGTAGTCATAAAAATTACCACTTTAATTATGTAGGGGAATGGGATTTGAACGAAGGAAAATTAATACCTGGAAACAATATAAAGGTCAGCGGGAAAAAATCCTTCATAAAAATTGAAGGCGATTATAAAATGTTTAGCTTAAGTCCTTTGATTACCTATTTATTTATCGACGTTAACGATTGTGTTTATATTCCGTCTACACAAAAAAAGATCCCTTTTTCCAATCTAATTGCAAAGCAAAAAAAGAAAAACATCCCTTATATTTTTGCAGTAGTTAAAGATAAAAATTCAGATAAAATTTCTTATTTTGAAACTTCAAAATTCCATGAAGATAAAATAAATCCGGTT
>JBBSJT010000120.1:0-6037 GCA_038257035.1 Chlamydiia bacterium | reverse complement strand
TATCCTGCTTATCGTGCCGCGCAGCGATCGTGCATATCCTGTAAAAATTCGAAGATGTTATAGAATGTAAAGGTCTAAATTTTTTTTTCATATTGAAGTATTACATGTATACTGTTGCTATTGGAAAGTAAAAAATATAGTCAGTATGATACAATTGACCTCATAGAATTTCCATCGTGGAGTAGAACGTGTATATTAGGCGTCAGTATTTTTCGCTCATTGAGCTTTTAGTTGTTTTAACACTTATTGCCGCAATTGCTGGTGTCGTGGCTATTAACAGCCAAAAAGCCTTGTACCAACAACACTTCCAGTCTGAAGTTACCGAATTTGCAGACAGGTTAAGGCTTGCTCAAAACTTGATGCTAGTAGCAGATTCAGATGTTCACTTTGTTGTTGAGGCAAATGACAAAGGCATCAAATATCGTATAGAAACGGACACCCCATTTTCTCCACATTTTGATCGCTTCATCAAAAAGGAGGGATCCTTAAAAGCAATTCATCATGTCTCGCACGCTGCCGGGAAAGATGGGATCATCGACTTAAAATTTTTATCTAAGGGTTCTGTGATGACGCCAGGTAATATTCAGCTTGTATCGGGATTAAAAGGAAAAGAATATTTATTCGAAGCAAATATCATGTTGCACGGATTTCCAAGTCCGATCGTCGTCACAGAGAAAAAACAAAATGAAGAGTTTGCCTCAAATTATGATGCAAATCTTACAAGAATTATGATTCAAGAAATTCAAATGGTCAATTATGAAAAAAATGTTTCTCCGTAAACAGCCTTTTCTTATGTTGGAAGTCATGATTGCTTTTACCTTGATCGCACTATGCGCTATTCCTTTAATTTATCCACATGTATCCATGGTCAAAGCTCAAAAAGAGTCAATTAATAAAATGAAGGTTAACCATGCAGCTAAATTGATTCTGGTCAATGTCCTTGAAAAAATGTATAAAGGGACAATTACACTTCAGGATATTCAAGAAGAAAAAACTTTTGAAGTAACAGATGCCGAATTAAAGGAAATTGCAGGCTACAATGCCAACTATCATTTTTTTTCAGAAAAACATAAAGAAAGGGATACTAGTGGATTTACTGTTCATAAAGCCACATTATCTTTAAACTTTATTTCAAAAACAAATAGTGAAAAAAAATTAACATTTGAGCAACTCATTTTCTTTGCCTCAAAACTTCCACTAGATGAAATTAAGACGGATGAGCCGGGAGTTGATGATGAGGAATATGAAATTTTATAAAAAACATCAGATGACTTTAATTGAAATCTTGGTGGCAAGTTTTCTTACCATGATCTTACTCACTGCCATGTTTTCTTTTTATCGTCAAATCATCATGATAGATAAAGAAGCTGAAAAACTTCAAAAAGAACATTTTAAACTCGCCTATCTTGAAAAAAAATTAAATTCAGCAATTCCAAATATAATCTCTCCGACAGATGCCGGCAAAGACTTTTATTTTTTTACAAGCAACAACGCAACTGAAAGCAATTTTTTAAGCCTTGTCTTTACGTTTGATAATAAAGTAAGCCTAAAAACTAACCAGTCTAACCATCTTCTGGCAAGACTTTTTGTTGATGATAAACAAAATTTATGTCTTGCAACTTGGCCAACACCAAAGTATTGGGATACAAATCCAAATCCTGAAATAACCAAAGAAATTTTACTTGAAAATGTTACAAGCCTTGATTTTGAATTTTACGTTCCTCCAAAAAAAGACCGAACGGCAGTAGCCTTAAAGACACAGCTAGTGATAGATATCCAACCGGAAGACAGCTGGCACAAAAGCTGGAGCTATAAAACTCAAGAACTTCCTGCCATGATAAAAATTCACCTGATAAAAAAAATTGATGAAAAACAATACCCTATTTCATTTGCATTTTTCCTTCCTAATTCCAATTTGAGCATCATGTATGATAATTAAACTAGCACGCTTTAAGGTAATTCTGTACCTACAAAACAACGTCCAAGCCTCAAGGGTCAATTTATGAATGTTTTGATGTATACCATGACGATGCTTCTTCTTTTAGCCTCCATCACCTATACACGAATAGGTTCTTTCAGATCGCATCAACTTACTGAAAATCAGTTTGTGCATTACCTTGACACCTCAACAAATATAATTGCCGATAAAATTGCAGAAGATCGCTATACCTCAATTGTCACTCAACCAAAAAAAAATGACCCAAACCAACCAAAAAAGCCTAAAAAACCAAACCCAAATCAATTAGCGTTTTCAAAATTGAGCTGGTCAATTCTTTTAAAAGTTGATGAAAGAAACCAAGATCCATCAAAATTAAAAAAAATCACAGAATTGACAAAAAAGCTTGTTGCTCAACTTTTTGAAAATCAAAAAACCGTCCAAAATATGTTGGAAAAGAACCCTGATTTAATTGATCGTTTAATTTTAAGCCTTATTCAAGCGGTGGATAAAACATCACAAACAATTAAATTAACAAAGCTTGAAGAACTAGCTTCCCTAGACCTCCAGGATGAAGAACTTAACTTATTGCGCTATGAACTATTTAAAGAAAATCGATATTCACCGGATGCTAAGATAAACAATAAAAAAAAGACCTATTCCTTGCTTGATCATCTGACGCATAGAACAGGAAAAACCCGCATCTATTTAGCCTCCAAGCCCTTATTAAAATCTATCTTTAACCAAGAAGATGCTCTAATCATGCAAATCATTGAAAAACGCAATGGCTTTTACAACGAAGTAAAAAGCGGTAGAATGACAAATGTTGATGCTACAGCTCTTTTTGAAGAATGGATAAAAAAAACCTACCCTTACTTTGATGACAATCTCTTTGATTGTTCAGTGACTAAAACGGACCCAAAAAAACATGAATGAAAAATTAGAAGATGCTGTCGAATCGCTAACAGCAAATCTTTCCTTATCAAATTTAGCAAAAGCAAGAGATTCACTTACGACTAAATATCGTAATCCCTCAAGACATGATAAACTCTCAAGTTTTATGGAAACAGACTTAGAGCGTTTAAGTTATCTAATCACACGCATGCCGGCAACTTATGCCGTGATTGATCAGATTTTAAATGAAATTCTTATAAGAAATCCAAATTTACAAATCAATAGCCTGCTCGATTTAGGCTCAGGTCCCGGTACCGCCTATTTTGCAGCGGTAAATGTATTTCTGGAATGCAACAAAATTAGCCTGATTGAGCAAGATAGCGGCCTAATTAAGCTTGGAAAATCTTTAGAAAGCCTTTGCTGCTTAGAAACCTCTGCCAACTGGAAACAAGGCGATATTACAAATTTGAGCGATCTTGAAAAGCACGATCTTGTCACGATTTCCTATGCCATGAATGAATTACAACCTCAAGATCGTTTGGAACTTATAAAAAAAGGCTTTAACTCAGCCTCTAAAATCTTAGTGATCATTGAACCCGGCACAAGGGAAGGTTTTGCAATCATTAGGGAACTAAGAGCACAACTTATTGCCATGGGAGCACATCCCATAGCACCTTGTCCGCATTCCATGAAATGTCCGATGCCCGATAATGATTGGTGCCATTTTTCAAAACGCGTTTCAAGAACCAAAGCCCATCGACATCTAAAAGAAGGCACTTTGGGTTATGAAGATGAAAAATTCTCCTATATTGCCGTCTCAAAGTCAGAAACCACATTACCCGATGCCAGAATCATCCGACACCCTGATAAGCACTCAGGGCATATGAGTCTACAACTTTGCACAAAAGAGGGTGTTTTAGAAAGAAGAACAATTTCCAAGCGCGATGGACCACTTTACAAACAGGCCCGCAAGCTCGACTGGGGAGACAGTTTGTGACTGTGGCATTTTTTTTCACCTAATTATTATTTCATGTGTGCCTCACATTCTAGATTGGGGACGGTTTTCTCATAAGTGCATTAACTTTTAATCGAATACTCTGGATTTAAGTTTTCCTAACTTCGATTAAAAGTTAAGCACTTGTGAGAGAACTGTCCCCTGTCCCTTTACAAGGACTTATACTTAATGCCAAGTAAATAATTTTATAAAGCGATAGGACTTGTTTTCTAAAGTCTAGATATTCGATTAAAAGTTATTGCAGTTATGAGAAAACCGTCCCCCAATCTGAAATATCGATTTATTGAAAATAGCCGCTCTAGCTATCCTCCAGATCCTTTAAAAATCAAAGATGTTGTAGATTATAGAGGTCTAATGTTTTCTCTTTATAGTAGTACCAGTGTAGCATAGGTACTCCTTCTTGATAGAAAAACTTTCAAGAGATGGTTTGGAGGCAGAAAGAGATATAGAAGGACCTTGAGGGAACAAAAAAGTTTTTATTTTTTCTTGAATTTAATTTTTTTTAGCAGTATAACATCCATTAAACAAAATCGAAGTAATGTTAAAAACCAAATTACAAAGTGTTTTTTATGAAAAAACTTCTCGTCTATATTTTCATTGTTATTATGTCGTTTTTAATTTCTTTTGCTATTTGCGAATTTCAAAAAAGTAAACAACCACTAATTTTAAGGCTCACATGTCTAATTTCTTCAATCGCAACGCTACTTCTATTATCTTTTACTTTTTTATACAACTACTCTCGTTTATTTCTGGGATAGAGGCAAAAACAAACTACAATTCAAATGTTGAGTTTACCATAGACGTTGATGCTATAAAAAATTGTGATAATTTAGATGGTAAGATCGATTATTTTATTGATGTTGGAATGCAATATCAGAAAGCAACCTCTGAAAACTTTGAGTACAAAAAGTTCCTTAAAAAAGCGTATAAGTATTTAGAAAAGCAAAACATTTACGTAGATGAAAAGACAAAAAAAGATTTAAAAAAACGAATTAAAGAAAGAATTTCAGAGCGGTTTTTTGAACACAAAACATGTACAAGGCAAGAAAGTCCCGGTCAAGCAAATCAACATAACCCGAATGGGCATTATTCAAATGGTTTTAGAGAGGGACTTGTAGAGGTGTGCATTGGATGTATTGGTATGGCATCTGGTGGTGTTACTGTAAAAGCTGCAGGTCTTGGTCTTGCTGGCGATGGCGTAAGAAGGATTATAAGCGCTACAGTAGATTACGTATGGCCGGAACCAGATGATAGAGACTCTCGCAGAGATCAAGAACGAGAAAGGCCAACAAGAGATGGCTTGGAAGCAGACAGAGATCGAGATGGGCCTATGAGAGATAGGTAGAAAAGGTTTTATTTCTTTCTTGAATTTAAATTTTTTTTCGTTGTATAACCTCCATTTTTCAAATTCAAAGTAACGTTAAAAACCAAACCAAAATGAGCTATTTTATGAAAAGACTTCTCCTCTATTTCTTCATTGTTATTATGTCGTTTTTAGTTTCTTTAACTATTTGCGAATATCAAAAAAATAATCAACCTAAACTTTTAAGGCTCACATGTTTAATTTCCACAATCGCAACACTGCTTATTTTATCTTATGCTTTTTTATACAACAACTTTCATTTAATTGTGGGATAGAGGCAAAAACAGCAATCAACTTTTGATTTTAATAAGGATGCCACGCTATTAGAAATTGATAATTTTAATTGTTTTATTTCTTTCTTGAATTTAAATTTTTTTTAGCTGTATAAACGCCATTTAATAAAATTAGAGTACTGTTAAAAACCAACCCACAAAGAGTTTTTTTATGTTTAGACTTGTCCTTTTTTTAATCATCACCCTTTTTTCATTTTTAATAGCTAAATCAATTACTGGTTATCAAAATAGTGAAGGTAAATATTCCAAAACTACGAGACTTACATATTTAATCGGTTCTCTTATTACCGTATCTGTTGCACTTTTTGCTATATTGCATGAATACTTTCATTTAATTCTGAAATAGAGGCGGGGAATCTCTGTATAACCGCTACTTAACAAATTCAAAGTAATGTTAAAAACCAAACCTCCACAATATATAATATCTTTGTTTTTTTAATGGATATTAAGTATGGCTACGCGGCAGGTTCGATTCGCGGCAGGATAATATAAACATCTATGCTATATTTGTGGTTGTTTTTATCCTGCCGCGAAGC
>JBBSJT010000119.1:0-6065 GCA_038257035.1 Chlamydiia bacterium | reverse complement strand
TAAGCATAAAAGTTATCTTTGAAATGAGGATTGGAATAATCTTTTTCAATTTCGCCTTCATTACTAGTTCTTACAGCACCATATTTAAAAATTTCAACCAAATGTCTTTCTTTTGTGCAATGGTAGAAGGGTCCTTTAGGAAGTTTTATTTCATCCAGTTGTTCTTCACAGAATTCAAAAATTTTACAACTCAAAAATAGACCGGTCAAAAGAGTTGCGTACCAAGAAATGTTAGATAAAGAAGCGTTAGACGACAAGATATTGGACGATGAAAATTTGGGTGTTGTTGCACATTGACGAAAGTTTGTTTGAGGAAAAACTTTTTGGTAATTTGAAATGTTCATGAAAAATCCTTAAATTAGCCTGTTTTTAACCCCTATCTATCTCCACAATAATGCTATGGCCTGCAATCTTGAGAATTTTCTCTTCTAATTCTTTACGTTCGATTTCTCTTTCTTCTTCTCTGTAATTTTGTGGACGGAAAATAATTTTTTCAAAACATCGTGCATCAAGAGGTAGATCTTCGGTAAATGCTACCCATGTGTGTCCAAAATAAAAATAATCGTCATTCATAAAGCTACGTGGAAGGCCATTATCAAGCTCTCTTAAATTGTCATTGAAAACGAGAGCATACCTGCCGTAAGGATCAAATTCGGGCTTTATGGAAACAAAAGCTTGAAAAAGCTCTGAGGTATCAGAGCCTTCTTTTAAATTTAATTGAGATTTATTCTCTATAAAAAGGCCATGACAGCTAATTTTTACTGCGCCATTTTCAATAATTTTAATTAGGTTTTTTTCTTGAGTGCAATGATAAAATGGACCCTCGGCAGATACTTTTTTAAAGGGGCCAAAACCAAACAATGAGCGTGAAACATGAGGATGAGTCTTTTTATAAGCTGTAATTTCAGGATCATCTTCCAATTTTTTTGAAACGGCATAAGATAAAAAAACACCGGTCACAAGAGCTGCGGCTTTTGTTAAGGCCCAAGAAAAATTAGACGATGTAGGCTTTAAAGTTTTTATAGTGCAATGACGAAAGATTGACTGAGGGAAAATTTTCTGAAAATTTGAAATGTTCATTAGAACCAAATAAGAAGATTAATGCGGGTTAAAACCCGCAAAAAACCGCTAAGTTAAAACCTAGCGCTACTAATTAAACCGAAGTGCCTTCTGCGCGCATTTGACGTACAACAGCAGCTACACCTAATTTATCAATTGTGCGTAATGCAGCAGTTGACAAACGAAGCTTGATAAAGCGGTTTTCTTCGCTAAACCAAATACGTTTTTTAACTAAGTTAGGTAAAAAGCGACGTTTTGTTTTACCGGTAATTTTAAGACCGATCCCTTTCTTTTTCTTGGCAATACCACGGATCGCATATGAATGACCACATGATGGTCTCTTACCAGTAACTTGACAGACTTTAGACATGAGAATTCTCCTCTATATGAAAAAGACAATGCTAACATATGGATATGTTAAAGCGCAAGATTAAACTTAAAGAAAAGTTGACTTTTTTAACTCGTTCCTATATTCATATTGTCTCATCTAATAGGTAAGATTTATGATTAATAGTACTAGCAGTGATACAACAATGGGTTTTCACCCAGATTTTATAAAAGATCTCATTTCAGGAACGGGAAATGAATATGAAGGTATTGATTCTAAAACTGCAACGCTATTTGCTGCTTGCTGTAAGCAATTTAATCAAATAATTTATAGTACTGATTTAAAATCATACTGGAAAAGAATAGTAAAAACTGAGTTTAATGATTTCTCTAATGATTACAAATTTAAATTAAATGTAGATTGGATTCAATTATTTAAAACATATTCTAATAGAAATTATCAATTACCGATTCTTTCTGGGAAAGTTAATAATATTGTCTCTTTTTCTGAAAGTGGTTTCTTTGGAATATTCATGACATCTATCAAGTAAGAACTTGCAAACAAAAAAGCAGAACTTGATCTAACAAATGAAAGCCCTTCAGAAGCTCTTCAAACCTCTTTTAAAACACTTCATATTGTAAGTAACGATCTGAATCTTCCCATTAAAGAAAAACTTGAGATTATAGCTGAATATTGCCAAATGTTTATTGATGATAAAACAAGTAAAAAAGAATACATAGAAACCTCAACGCTTCATATGTTTTTAAAACCTTTTGCAGAAGAATTAACGAAATCAAATGCAAATTGTAAAGCCCAATATTTATTTGCAACTTCTCATTCAACTGATTATAGACCAGCTAAAATAGAAGCTTATAAGTATTACGTTTTAAGTGCACATCAAGGTTATGCACCGGCAAATTTCGTGCTTGGTAATTGCTTTAAAAGAGAGTTTGGCAACTCCATGGGTAGTCAAGCTTTGATTCATTATAGATTAGCAGCGGATAAAGACTACACACCCGCCTTAAATGAACTTGGTAAATACTATATGAATGCTAAAGATTTGCTAAACCATGAAATTCAAGCTTTCACCCATTTTCAACGTAGCGCCGAAAAACAAGATCCAATCGGTCTAATTTCTTTAGCCTATTGTCATGAAAAAGGTGTAGGAACGCCTGTTAATCTAACTAAAGCCTTAAAATATTATAAATTGAGCGCAGATCTTGGAAATAAATTAGCTCAATGGATGTTTGCTTATCATAATGAAAATACACTCAAAACCCCCGCAATAGCCTTTAAATATTATAAACTTGTAGCAGATCAAGGACAAGCTTCAATCTGCACAAAAATAGCATTATCCTATGAGACGGGTACTGGGGTAGCTCTTGACAAGGATAAAGCTTTTAAATATTATAAAATTTCTTCTGATTCGAATGTTATCACTGTGAATGCTTTTGGTGTTTTGTATGATTTAGTAAAAACCCGTAATGGATCAAAAATTATCGATCACCTACAAGGTCTTGTGAATGAAGATTCATCATGGGCTAAAAATGTTCTTGCCGAGTATTATGAAGAAGGTAAATATGTTGAAAAAAGCCGGGATCTTGCCCTTATGTATTATAAACTTTCAGCAAAGCCTTTACCAACTTCTTTAAAACCCGATCTCTCAAGCCTCTTTGCATGAGAACGATGTGGTGAGAACGATGTGGGGACGGTTCTTGCATAACCGCATAACTTTTAATCGATGCTTAATTAACTAAAGCTAAAATAATGTCGATTAAAAGTTATGCGGTTATGCATGAACCGTCCCCACATCGCGTTACTGCAGTGGCAACCAATTATCGTTGACGTTAAAACGCTTATTGACGTGCTTAAGTCGCTCTTTTTCAATGAGTTGATCATCTGTCACGGTGGTTTCTGCAGACATTTCTTTTTTCAAAGCATCAATTTTCTCTTTAAGCTGCTTGATCTTTTCAAAATCCTCTGCAGTCAAAGCTTCTTTTTTTTCCAATAATGCACTAATTTCAGACTTTTTGATTCCAAGTTTTTTATGCAGAGAAATATCATGCGTGTGCATCCAATTGAGTTCAAACTTTAACACCGTGATAAGCTTTCTTTGTGCTTCTAAATTATTTTTAATGTCAGATGAGTGAATAGATGATAGGGAATCAGCCAAAGAATGCAAGTGCTGCATTGTCATTTTACGCATTCCCTCATCGAGAGCTTCTTCAACTTTCGTAAAATTTGTCTTTGCCATATTGACTCCTTTAAACTTAATTATAACATTAAAAAGTAAATATTAAAATTGAAAGTTAACATTTAATTAAGCATACTTGAATTATAGGTGGTGACAATTATGGAAGAGTTACACGTCGATTTAGTTATTATCGGTTCTGGACCATCAGGGCAAAAAGCTGCTATTCAAGCATCAAAACTTGGAAAAAGCGTTGTCGTCGTTGAAAAACTACCTGATCCCGGTGGTACTTGCCTATATTCTGGCACCATTCCTTCAAAAACTTTAAGAGAAGCCATCATCGATTTAACAGGATTTCACGACAGAAATTTTTATGGTCAAAGCTACAAGGTCATGGATGTTTCGATCAAAGACCTTAACTTCCGTTTAAATAAGGTCATTGAAGATGAACGCAGTCTGATTGACAGGCAATTTAAGAAAAATCATATTCGTTTTGTTCAAGGCATTGCTAGCTTTGAAAATACGCATCAAATGAATATAACTGACCTGACAGGCAAACAAACATTCTTATTAAAAGCTGATTACTTCATTATTGCCACAGGATCTAATCCAAGAAATCCATCCGATGTCCCCTTTGACGATGATGTCATCTTAGATTCAACGAGATTGCTAAGTTTAAATGAAGTGCCAAAAACAATGCTTGTTTTGGGTGGTGGTATTATTGGGTCTGAATATGCCAGTTTTTTTGCAGCACTTGGCACAGAGGTGACCGTCATTGATAAAAAAGAACATATGTTGCCCATGCTTGACTCCGAAATTGGTATTGTATTGCAAACAGCGCTAATAGATATAGGTTTAAAATTTTTGGGACACAAAGAACCGACAAAAATTTCAAGGATAGACAATCGTGCTGTTGTTGAATTTAAGGATCAAACAGTTCTAAAAGCTGATGTCTTACTATATGCACTTGGACGCCAGGCAAATGTCACTGGCTTAAAAGTAGAAAATGCTGGGATTTCAATGACCAACAGAGGCTACATACCGGTAAATGCCTTGTTTCAAACTATTCAGCCTCATATTTACGCTGTCGGGGATGTCATAGGAGGACCATGTTTAGCTTCTACCAGTATGGAACAAGGAAGGCTTGCAGCCTTGCATGTCGCAGGACATGAAACTCACCATTTTCCAACCTTTTATCCGGTCGGTATTTATACGATCCCAGAAATTTCAAGTTGCGGCTTTACTGAAGATGAATTGAAAGACCTAGGGTTTAGGTATGAAGTTGGAAGAGCCTATTATTACGAAATTGCAAGAAGCCATATTGTAGGTAGCAATGTCGGCATATTCAAAATTCTTTTTCATTCAGAAACATTAGAAATTTTAGGCGTTCACGTTATTGGCCACGGAGCAACAGAAGTTATCCACATTGGTCAGATGGCGATTTCATTTAGAGCAAAGATTGATTATTTTATCGATCATATTTTTAATTATCCAACCTTTGCCGAAGGGTACCGTATTGCAGCCCTCAACGGCTTCAACAAAATCAAACGCTCTTAAAGTCTTTCCGTACTCACGTACTCTTTTAGCTGCGAAGCAGCGGAAGCGTGTAGCCGCGGGTTTTAACCCGCGGATTAATTTAACCAAATAAATAAGCCACGAAGGTGGCGACAGAAAACTAAAGATAATTCTTTCAACATTTTCCTCTACAAAAAATGCATTCTTGAATTAAATTAATCCTTTTTACCCAGTACCATCTACAATAGGTTAGGAAAATATGAGTACCTTCAACAAATTAGCATATCATATTGTGTTTAGCACGAAATATCGTCAACCAATAATTCATTCTAAACTTCAAACAAGACTTTACGACTACATAGGGGGAATAATTCGTGAACAAAAAAACCATCTTTTTGAAATCGGTGGGATAGAAGACCATATTCATATATTAACAACCTTATCTCCTGCAAAAGCAGTTTCAGATGCCATCCGTGAAATCAAAGCTGGTTCATCAAAGTGAAATAATGAGCTTCCTGGAACACCTCGTTTTGAATGGCAAAGAGGATATGGTGCATTTTCTGTTAGTTATTCTCATATTGATTCGGTTCGTCATTATATTCAAACTCAACGCGAACATCATCAAACAAAAACCTTTGAACAGGAATATATCAAACTTCTTGAATTGCATGACATTCAATTCGAGTATACATATTTATTTGAAACGGAATTTCATAATTAGTGCTGATTCTGTCGCAGCTTACGCAGCTCTATTTTATTTACTATAATACCATGGGTTAAAACCCATGGCTACACGCTTTCGCTGCTTCGCAGCTAATCCTTACCAACTGATTTTACCATTTTCCATGTGAAGCTCGATCGTGTCGCCCGCCTTAACTTTTCCTTCCAATATGCCTTTTGAAAGCATATTGACAACATCGGTCTGAATCAACCTCTTCAAAGGTCTAGCCCCGAAGACCGGATCATACCCTT
>JBBSJT010000118.1:0-6070 GCA_038257035.1 Chlamydiia bacterium | reverse complement strand
ATCTCGGGACCATATTTTACAATGTCAGGCCATGTAACATAGCATTGCTCAAATGGGCTTAAGCTTGTTGTAATCATAATTTCCATCCAAGAAGTTTCATAATCCAACAACAAATAACATCATCTTTCGTAAAAAACAACCGCTTTTAACTCGAAGACACTAAGACACAAGAGATCCTTATGGTTCAAAAAGTTGTGATTTTTTAACGCAAAGGCGCAAAGGCGCAAAGAGGAATGAATCTTAAGACTTCAAGACCTTTATTTTATTCTTTGCGCCTTTGCGCCTTTTTTGCAGCTTCTTTGCGTTAAAAAAATCCCAACCTAAATAAAACCTAACGGTTTAAAATGTCTTCGTGTTTGAACCTGCCTAGCAAATGAGGTATTGGAGGTTTTCGCGACGCTCCTCAGGGTTATCGTTATCATTGATCTCCTTTAATGTCGATTCGATCATCTCAACATCATCATCAGGATTCATCCTCTGATAAATCAATGTTAAAAGCTCTAACCGGTATTCTACATCTGAAAAAGAATTGACAATATCCAAAGCTATGATAATGCTTTTATTTTCCATTTTAAAAAGTATTGCTACCAAGTCACTCAAATTACTCTTGTAGATTGCTTCAAGAAACGTGAAAATTTGTTTAGAGGGAAATAGATGATCGACTAATAAGTGGAGGGCAATCATTTTTTCTGAATTATAATCTAGAGTATCCATAAATTTCATGGCTTTTCTAAGATCAGCGTTCATCAATATCTTAGAAAAGTCGGAATAAAATGCATTGGCATTTTTAAAAAAATGGCATAATTCTTCTTGTCGAAAGCCCTTAAAGAAATCATTTAGAAATTTTAATCGCATTTCAAAATTATTGATTTTACTGCCAAATTCCAACCATCGGCTAACATTTCCAATGTTCTGAAAATGCACTTCTTTAATTAACTCCAGAGCTTTTTGACGTATTTTGTGGTTTGGATGCAAATCAATGATCTTTAGTGCTTTTGGAATGTCTTTTATTTCAATTAGATGAGGAAGGAGAAGACAAAAATTTGTGATGTAATTTTCTTTAT
This sequence comes from Chlamydiia bacterium, assembly GCA_038257035.1. Lineage (GTDB taxonomy): Bacteria > Chlamydiota > Chlamydiia > Chlamydiales > Parachlamydiaceae > JBBSJT01. The sequence goes on along the minus strand of JBBSJT010000118.1, from coordinate 5,006 downwards.
TTCGAATGAGTTCAAAAGTTTTGATCGCATTATCAATTTCTTGTTTTTCTAAAATTTTATAATATAGTAAGTCTTTTGTTTGAAGAGCATCTGTCGTTATTAATGCAATTGCCAAGAGTGCAAAATCAAATAAGCCCCCAAAAATTGCGGTTTCAGCAATTATGCATAAACTTTCATTTTTTAGATTTTTATTGATATGATTCTGAGCCATATCAATGGCACCAGAGTAATCGTAATTATAGAGTTTTAAACTAATGTCAGCGTCAATAATTCTTTGAAGTGCGCTTTCTTTTTTAGAACAATTATAGATGTTAGCTTGAATTTTTAAGGCCGAGTTAAAACTATGAGTTGCAAGCAGGTTGTCAATAAGTTCAAGGTTATAGTTATCTTCCGCATCTTCATAGCAACTTTTAAGCCAGTGAATGCTCATGCAGACACTTTTTAGAACGTTTTTCTTGAAGAGATCGTTTTCCTGAAAACAGTTTTTAAGATTGGAAGTTAAGTAGGTTAGGATTGCTCGTTTACAATTCTCATCTTTGTCATCGTATCTTTTTGTCAACGTCTTGATCGCATGAACCATCGCTTTCTTTTCAAAAGGTATGTTTTGAAAAATGTACCTAACAACCATTGCTCTTTCAAAAGGTCTTAACTGTGGGTAATGCAGAAGGGCATAATCTTTATGCATCGCCACAATATCCTTCAAATTATATTCAACATCATTTTCAGTCTGAAGACCAAATTGGTTGCTGTTTTTAATTAGGAGTTTGCTAGCTATGTTAAATTGCCCCGTAGTGACCAAAGATTGGATGGCGCTTGAAAAGTCTTTTTCAATTGTGATTTCATCATCGGTTCTCAATGCCCGGATACTGCTTCTGAAAATCATCTCTCCTGGCTTTTCAGATAGTGTGTCTCTTAAAACAATTTTAGTAGTATCGCTTAAATTATTGAGAAGCAGGTACATGTTGCGTAGCATTTTAATTTTTTCAATTTGCACATCAAAGAGATTTTTGCATGGATCGAAAATAAATTTAATATTGGAGTTATTGATCGAAAAAGATTTAAGAAATTCTTGGAATATTTCTTCAACCATTCGTATATTTAAAGTGATAGCAGTTTCAAAAACACTTTTGTATATCGATTTTGAAGTAAGTGTGAGATTGAAAATGTCTTGTGTAAAACCTGTCTTTTTTGTTTGCTTAAATGCATCGTAACTTTGTTCTAAAATGACTGGCCAAAGATGATTATGTTCAGGGTTAAAGTCTAATTGCATAAATCGCCTTTTTTTAAATTAAATAGAGGTTATTCCCTCATCGACTTCTTGTCAATCCACGAAATAAAACTTAATTAGATAAAGAATTTACTAGCTATTTTTAAGAGATCGATCCAGAACTGTTTGTAAAAGCAAAATATTTAGAATTTATCCTAAATTTTCCTGAACTATTTGAGTCGATAAATTTTTTGACATTTATTTTTTCTGCTTGTGCCTCAACTTTCACTAATGTTGAAACCCTGTTGTAAGTCTTTCCTTGTTGGTCAAAATTCAATGTGCGTTGAATTGCCGCTTTTTCAGGCTTCTTTAGATCATTTGTAGTTCGTCTTAAATTGCTTGTATAAGCTGGTTCCATATTTGTCCTTAATATGTTTTATTCTGTTTTTTGAGGTTTTAGTTTTAAAGATGCCTTTAAAAAATAAAACTTGGCTTCCCTAAGGTCATAGGACCTTAGGGAACTCTCTATATTTCAGAAAATTTTATCTTAGAGAAAGATTTTTAAAAGCCGAAATTGAACCTACTATCTTCAGTTAAATCTTCAAGCTAGCAAAGCTTTCTTTGTGGTCATTTAAATGAGTGTGATCCGTAAGTTCACCCACGTGGACAGGAACTGCCGTGATGTACCCTTTTTGCAGCCAGCTGATGTCACTTTCTTCATGTTCATCAAATGTAGCAACTTTTGCACCGAGCCAGTAGTATGCACTTCCTTCTGCAGGATGGTTGCGTTTGTCAGGATTTTCAACCCAAAGCTCTTTACCTTGGCGCGTCATACGAAAACCTTGTATTTTACTGTGGCTTTTAGGCGGGAAATTAACATTTAGTAGTGTGCCTGTTGGCATAGGATTTTCTAAAACGTGCTTAACGATGAGAGGAATGTAATTTTCAAAATCATGGTAATTTGGTTCATGATGGTCGTGGCAAGAAAATGCGATGGCTGGAATATTATGCATTACGCCCTCTATAGCGCCGGCTACTGTGCCACTATACAATACATTTCTTCCTGCGTTGGATCCGCGGTTAATACCCGATACCACTAAATCTGGCGCTTCTTGGTCAAAAATCACATTTAATCCAAGTTTTATACAATCTGCAGGAGTACCGCTAATAGACCAAGTTTCAGCTCCCATGTGATGCGCCTGATCATGATGGGCTGAAATTTGGTTGTGCCAGTTGATTGGAAGCATTTGCAGGGGATTACGAATGGTAATGGAAAGTCCAACAGCAGATTGCTCATGTGCGGGTGCGCATACGACCAAGTCGGCAAAATCTTTTAATGCATTCCACAAGTGTCGAATTCCGGGAGCGTGAATGCCATCGTCGTTGGTAATCAATATTTTCGGTCTTTTTTTCATGATGTTTCTCAAACTTTGTTTAATATAAAAAAATCATTATAAAATCGGCCAAATTTCAAGTCAAGAAGTAAATTCGCATGAATTATGAAGTTTTATTCATTATCTTGTTTATTAATTAACTAAATAGTTGTATAATGATAATACAATAGTTGTAATCTAAATTTAATTAAAAGGTTCTTTAAAATGCCGGAAGACAATGAAGAAGAGCTAAAAAATCAAAAGGCAAAGCCATCTCGCAATGACTTTCTCAATGCCGTTCATAAAATGTTTGATAACTTTGTAAAAAATGATAAAGTTGTAGGCGGCAAAAAAAGGATCATTGACAAATGGGCCTTAAAAGTTCAAGCCCTTTTTATAACCCCTCCAAAAGAAGACAATAAGCTTAGCGGACGTATCCGCGAGTTAGATGCTAATGCCAAAGATGTATTAAAGGTTTTGTCTAATGTTCGCGAAGATTTAAAAAAAGAAGTCGATGGCGAGCTTTACTCTTATGTGGAATCTGTCATGGCGCCTATGATCCGCGATGTAGAAAGAGTTAAAAATATTGTGAAAAATGATGGAGCGATTCATGCCCAAGTAGGCGCTTTTAATAAATATAATCAATGGATCGATAAAGCCAAACTTTTTGTTCACGTTTGCAACACCGCAAAAAATAAAGATGATATTAGCAAGGTTGTAGTGCAACATACTATTGATGATTTCATGGCAATTATTGACCGTGATCTGCAATTGGTCGAGGATTATCAAGGGCATCTTTTCAATGAGTTAAATATTACTAAAGAAGAGCGTAGGGATTTAAAAAAAGAGCTTGATGAAGATTTAGAGTATCATATTGAAAGCTTGCTAGAGTTAAAAAACTACCCGAAAAAGTTAGATCTAGAAAATCTAAATGTATGGAGAATTGGTGCTGATCAAGCAAGAGATTTCCATTTTAATACCATCTTGCAAATCATCGATCTTAAATTAGAAGTTTTAAATCCAAGCCAATCCCAAGAGCATCACACCCTAGCGGGTAATCTTGAGCAAATCGCTTACCTTGAAATGGAAATACCGGTATTGATCGAAAAATTTCAACAAACAGGTGACTCATTCGACCAGAAAGTCAGTTTTCAGCAACTCATCGCCCTTGAGCATGAGGTTGAAGATCTTTATCACGATATTAGCCTGCCTCAAAGTATGGTAGACCGTTTGACCCGTTTAAAAGAGCTTCTCGATAAAGCCTTCCATAAAATAAAACCCAAAAATTAATCACAATCCATTGGGGACAGTTCTTCATAAGTGCATAGTTTTAATCGAGGCTAGAAAATTATCTAATTTAGGATGTCCGATTAAAAGTTACGCACTTATGCGAGAACTGTCCCCAATCGCTCGACTGTTGATTAATTGTTGAGTCAATAAAACAGCATTGTCATGTAATTACGTGCCACTTCTCTTTCATCATGTTTTGTTAAAATAGCAATAAAATTTTGCGCTATTTTATTTCTTACGCTTTTATCACTTATTTTTAATAATAAATTCTTTGTTTGATCAAATAAACGGTCTCTGAAAAGCTCTCTACAAATGAATATTAAAGCATAATCCTTTTCACGATCACTTGTTATCATGTTGGCAACTTCGATAGATTTATAGAAAAAACCCTTTTGTACAAGTTCTCCTGAAGTAGATTGACAAAAAATGTTTCTTGAATAATTTAAAGTATTGAGATTTTGTGTCATAGCATAGATATTTCGAGGGACATTTGGGTTTGAAATTTGTTGAAAAATGGATTTCAAGCTTTTATCAACCCCTGCTATATGCAGTAAATCTATAAAGAATTTAGGTTTTTCACCTTTTATAGATAAATTTTGTAAATCCATTAAAGTTCCACTATCCAATTCCTGTAAAACAGCTTGAATCTGTTTTGTAATACATTTAAAACCCTTACTTATATCATAGCAGGCAAGGAGTTTGTTTTTTTGATCGGTATACTTCTCATCTAAATTTAGATTTAGCCAATCAATAAAAGGCTTTAGCAATAAAAATTGATTTTTCTTAATTTCAATGCACTTTAGGTTCCAAGCTTTGCTAACCGGAGGGAATTGTTCCGTATGCATCGGGTTTAATTTGGAAAAGATAAGTTCAAATAAATCGAGCGGTAAATCACCTAAATCATGAGGTACATTAGGGAAAACTATTGTTTCTCTTTCATTCGTAATACTATTCATTTTTGATTCCTTTCGTCTCGTTTTGAAGGTAGGAGATTTTTTTTATTGCAGAAGTTTTTGTTTTTTCATTACTGATGCCCCCAAGAACACCTAAAGCTTTGTTAAATTCCCCAAAGGATACCAATCCATCGGAAATGGCTATTAAGACCTCATCTCTTTCATGATCAAAAGAGATTTTTT
>JBBSJT010000117.1:0-6167 GCA_038257035.1 Chlamydiia bacterium | reverse complement strand
CAATTTTTTCAATTTCCTTAATAACCGCTTCAACAGCTTTATCCATTCCACGTTTTAGGCTGATAGGGCTTGCACCTGCAGCGATGTATTTAATTCCATGTTCAACCATAGCATTTAAAAGAAGAGTCGCTGTCGTTGTGCCATCGCCACATTTTTCTTTGATCTGTTGTACGACTTCTTTTGCCATGGAAACGCCCATGTTTTCAAAAGTATTTTTTAAGGTGATGTCTTTAACAATGCTGTTACCATCATTAGTGATGATAGGTGCGCCGTAAGATTTTTCCAAACCGACGTTACAGCCTTTTGGCCCGAGCGTAAACGCTACGATGTCGGCAAGCGTTTTAATTCCTTTAGCGAGAAGCCGTCTTGCCTCTTCATCAAATATAATTTCTTTTGCTGTTGTTGCCATAGATATTCTCCTTGTATAAGAAGCTCAAATTATATGTGAAGAGGTTGAAAAGACGCAAGATTTTTTTTAGCAACTTTCATCTTTGATTGCTAACTCTTGAGAGGTGCAACCGCTAAGGAAGATTTTTTTACCACCGAGAGTAAAGAGAGTGGATGATTGATAATCGAATAGTTTATTTTGCATAAACTTGTGCCGTTTATGACTGTACATTTTTTGATTTTTCACCAGTGAGTCAGTGAGAAAGACATGAGGTCAGTGAGAGGTAATTCATTTCCTAAGCATTGTTTAAGATTAATCATTTTGTTTGCCTACATAGCCCCTCACTGTCCTCATGCCTTTCTCACTGACTCACTGGTAAAAAATCAAAAAAGCCATAAATTAAAACTTTTCTAAGATTCTTTCTGCTTTTTCTTGGTGTGCTCTGTGGTAAAAAAAATCAAAGACGTCGTGTTAGGAGTGGAGTTTGTTGTAGATGTCTCTTTTGGGGACACCGCGCAAGGTAGCTGCCATTTTGATGGCTTCATTTTTTGAAAGGGAATAGGTATCTTGAAGTTGTGCAACATGTTCTTCAGGAGAAAGGCTTGTGAAATCAATAGTTTCTACAATTTCGTTACCCGCAATCATGAGTACAATTTCACCCCTAATTTCGTTTTGGCTCCAATGTTCGATCTGCTCTTTAGCAGTTGCCCTCTTGATCTCTTCAAATTTCTTGGTAAGCTCTCTGGCAACGACAATTAATCTGTTCGGTGCAAGTTCGTGAAGCTGTTCTAAAATATTTAAAAGCCTTTTAGGGGATTCATAACAAATGGTTGTTCCACGGTAGGGGAGTATCTCTTGTAAGGTGGCTTTTACATCGTTTGTTTTTTTTGGCAAAAAGCCTTTAAACTGAAAAACATCTGTGTTTAAACCGGATGCTGATAGGGCAGTTATAGCTGCGCATGCCCCAGGGATCGGTTCTACTTTGATGTTTTCGTCCACACAACGTTTTACAAGTCTTTGACCGGGATCGGAAATCCCTGGTGTTCCTGCATCGGAAATTAAGCAAAAAATCTTACCATTTTTTAGTTGTTCGATGATTTGATCTTCTTTGGAGGCTTCGTTGAATTTATGAAAACTTTTTAAAGGTTTTTGGATGTCGTAAGTTTTAAGTAAATGCAGGCTATGCCTTGTGTCCTCACAAAGAATTTCATCACAAGATTTTAAAGTAGAGATTGCGCGGAATGTGATATCGGCCAGATTGCCTATGGGGGTAGCTACTAGATATAACAAGGGGGAGGTTCCTGGATAAAGAGAAAAAAAAGGTGGCACCCAGATTCGAACTGGGGATGGAAGCTTTGCAGGCTTCTGCCTTACCACTTGGCGATGCCACCTTATTTCGTGTTAAGTGCAGGTTTATACAAAAAATCCAATATCTTCGTCAAGAAAAAAAATAAAAATATTTAAAAAATTTTCAAAAACCCCTTCATGAGTAAGTATGCTGGTACTTCTCAAAGTGAAAATTTTTGAAAAAATTATGGGTATGCTGTAAAGACATGTATTTTAAAGTATACGATTTTTTCAACGCAGAGACGCAGAGACGCAGAGGCGCAGAGAGGCGCGCTAAAGCGCGAAATTGACAAATTAAATTCTCTTCTAAGCCACGAGAATGGTTGACTTTTTCTTGTTCTTTTCGCGCCTTAGCGCGCTTCTCTGCGCCTCTGCGCCTCTGCGTTGAAAAAATCAGAACAGCTATAGAAATAAATGTTTTGGAATTTTTTGTAGGGCCAACGGTTGTTGGCCCTATTTTTTTTAGGTGAGGGCAGGTTGTGAGGGGCCATTCATGATGTCGCGGGTCAATTGTTTCATCAATTGGAAATCGGCTTTGATGCTTTTTTTCAAGTTCTTGATTTCGTCATTAATGTGGGCAAGAAGGTCTCTATCGGCCTTCTCCTTTTTGACTTGATTATATTTTTCCATCAGCTGATTAAATTGGCTGAATTTTTCTATAATACTATCACACACATTGTTAACCTTTTGCTCAAATTCTTCTTTTTGATGATACCAAGCTTGCTGAACGCGCTCCAAAAGTAGATTTTTCTGTTCGATGACCATTCTTTTTTTGATAGCCACAGGATCTGTTCTTTTTAATCCATAAACAAGTCCCACCTTTTCAAGCGACCATATCAACCATTTTGATGGGTCAAAGTGAAACCAGCGAATGCCGTTTCTGTAATCGTTTGCAAAAGTATGGTGATAATTATGGTAGCCTTCCCCAAAAGTCAACATGGCAAGAAAATAGTTATCAACAGCTGTTTGTTCCTGGGAAAATGGTTTTTCACCCCAAATATGAGCAAGTGAGTTGATAAACCAGGTAAAGTGGTGAAGCGCAAACATTCTTAGCCAAAGAGCCATAAAAAAGGCTCCGACAAAATCATTTAACATCCAGCCGACAATGTAAAAGGCAATGAAATTTGTTATTACAACAAGTTTACCAATATGATTATGCTGAAACATCACCATTTTGTTTTTAAGTAGATCCGGAACAATTTTGCTCTCGATTGCACGGGGTTTGTCTATAATCCATGTGCAATGGGCGTATAAAAATCCACGATTGATGTTGTATGGGTCATTTTCTGTGTCAACATGCGCATGGTGTATGCGATGATCATAACCCCAGCGAAGAGCGCTTCCTTGTGCAGTCATCGCACCAAAAAATAGGATGATCGATTCAATAAATGAGTTTGTTTTGTAAGTCCTGTGAGAGTAATAGCGATGGTAGCCTGCCGTAATGCTAAATCCAGTGAGGTAAAGAAGTACAAATGATGTTAAACATAGCGCAACAGAGGGAGTGTAGTAGTAAAAATAGAAGGGAAGTGTTACGATCAGCAGGGCTTGATATATAGTAAGAAAAAGGACGGGAACCCAATTAATTTCTTTCTTAAGCGTCATAGTTTTAAACCTTTATATTAGAATAATATGTAAACCCTAATGGTAAAGTGACTTGGAATTTTTAGCAATCAAATTTTTGGAAACATTATGAAATTGAAAACATTAAAACAACTAGGGTCTTTATTAGGCTATCCTATTGAACTGGATGGTAATATTTCTGACGTAGCAGTCGATAGTCGACTGGTTAAGAAAGATACTGTTTTTTTTGCATTACCCGGATTAAAAACTGACGGTCACGATTTTTTGGGTCAAGCCGTGATGAATGGTGCCTCTTGCATGGTAGTTAAAAAAAATTATACTGGTCCAAATTTTGGCAAACCCTTGATTTTTGTTGATGACCCTCTAAAATCGCTTCAAGATTTGAGTGCTAAATTATTATCGCTGCGCAAATCTAAAATCATCGCAATAACAGGCTCTGTTGGAAAAACAACGACAAAAGATTTCTTGACAACGCTTTTAAAAACAAAATTTAACGTTTCAAAAACAATCGGAAATGCCAATTCGCAAACGGGGGTTCCTTTAACGATTTTAAATCATACGACGGGTGATGAAGATTTTCTAGTCGTTGAAATGGGAATGGATAAACCGGGCCAAATTGCTAAATTGGTGGCTTCCTGTCCGCCAGATTTTGCCATACTTACACAGGTTGCGCTTGCTCATTCCTGTAATTTTGATTCATTAAAGGATATCGCCTTAGAAAAGGCTGAAATCTTCCAACATCCCAAAACACAATTTTGTTTGATCAATCAAGAAATTGAACATTTTGATGACATCGTAAATTTGGGCAGTTGTAGAAAATATTCATTTTCGACGAAAAACAGTGAAGCAGATTTTTATTTTAATCATTTTAATATTTCAAAAGAACACCTAAATTTTGCCAAACATCATTACCAAAACTTAACCGCAGCGCTCGGGCTGGCTACCCTTTTGGGTGTCACAGAAGAAGAAATCAACAGTGCGCTACATAAGCTCGCCTTGCCCGAAAGACGTTTTGAAATTGTTGAAAAAAAAGGGATCACATTTATTAATGATTCGTACAATGCATCAGAAATCTCAATTGTGGCAGCCTTAGAGGCCCTTCCTTCAAAAGTTGAAGGAACAAAAAGAGTAGCTGTTATTGCAGAGATGTTAGAACTTGGAAAATTTTCGATAGATTGCCATTTAAATGTGGCTAAAAAAGCATTAAAGCATGTAGATTCGATGTTTTTACTTGGAAAAGAGTGTCTTCCGATCTTTGATTACTGGAATGAAAATAACAAATGCGTTGAGTTTTTTTTAGATAGATCTTTACTTGTCAAATCATTAAAAGAAAATTTGGTTGCAGGTGATATTTGTTTACTGAAGGGATCAAGTGCAAATCAATTATGGAAAATTTTAGAGGAATTTTAAGTGATCATCTATTTTATTCATTTTTTAAAAGAGAGCCTCGATATTAAGTTTCCGGCTGTTTTTTCTTATTATTCAACCCGCATGATTTTAGCCTTGCTAACATCATTGATAATCACGATTTTTTTAGGTCCCTGGTTTATCAAAAAATTAACCGAATTTAAAATTGGTCAAACGATTAGGACAGATGAATGTCCTCACCTTGGAAAATTGCATCAAAAAAAACAAAACACACCCACCATGGGCGGACTTTTAATTTTATTTTCGATGTTGATATCCATGCTGCTTTTAATGGATCCAACCCACGTTTTTACGCTGATCCTATTTATCACAACTTTGGTTCTCGGAAGCCTCGGTGCAAGAGATGATTATTTAAAGCTTAAACTTAAAAATAGCAAGGGGTTGTCAGCTAAAAAAAAACTTGGAGTGCAATTTTTGCTTTCGGGCATGTTAGCGCTCTATCTTTTTTGTCCGTCTATTCAAGAGGCTATCCATATTGGAAATTGGTTTGCACCGCCGTTGATCAAAAATACAATTGCACAAGAAAATTTGAGTCTAGCAGAATATGCTTCAAGGCTTTATTTGCCTTTTTTAAAAGATCCGATCATTATATTTAGCGGTCTTGGTATGATTATCATGGGTTTGTTTGTAATGTTTGTTGTCACGGGTTGCTCAAATGCCGTCAATTTGACTGATGGGCTCGATGGACTTGCAGCGGGGTGTTTGATTATGGTAGCCGCAACATTTTGCCTGATTGCATTTGTTTCGAATAATATCGATTTAGCAAGCTACTTAAATATTCCATATATTGAAGGGAGCGGAGAAATTGCCATTTATATGTCTGCTTTGATCGGCTCCTGTATTGGATTTTTATGGTACAACGGACATCCTGCTGAAATTATTATGGGGGATACGGGCTCATTGTCACTTGGAGGAATCATTGGGGTTGCAGCCGTTTTGCTAAATAGGGAATTATTGCTCGGACTTGTCGGGGGAATTTTTTTAGCGGAAGCTCTTTCAGTAATTATACAGGTTCTAAGTTATAAGCTTCGGTCTGGAAAAAGGGTTTTTCTTTGTGCGCCATTGCATCATCACTTTGAGTATAAGGGATGGCCGGAGACAAAAGTTGTGATTCGTTTTTGGATTGTGGGTCTGTTGCTTGCCATCCTCGGCATCGCCTCCCTCAAATTCCAGTAGCGAGCGTTGGAGAGGGGAACGTTTTTTTTAACAATAGAGACAACGCTCTTCGCGGTGAAAAAATGATAAAAAAATGGTATATTGAAAGGAATGGGATGGAAGGGAAAAAGGTATTAGTTCTGGGAATGGGTTTGAGCGGTGAATCAGCGGCTAAATTTCTTTTGAGTAAGGGTGCAATCGTTTACGGACTTGATGAAAAATCTTTTATGGTGAAGGGAGTCTTGAATGGGGATGAGAACATTGATTT
>JBBSJT010000116.1:0-6390 GCA_038257035.1 Chlamydiia bacterium | reverse complement strand
TATCCTGCTTATCATGCCGCGCAGCGATCGTGCATATCCTGTAAAAAATCAAAGATGTGATAAATTATAGAGGTCTATTTTTTTATTTTAAAGTGGAGCATTTAATGCGTGACTTTTTCAATGCTCTTTTGTTTTCTCTGTGAACTCTGTGATCTCTATGGTAAAATATACAAAGGAGATTAGTGTTTGCCTATGAGGTAGATCATCTCTTGTAAAATTTGTGTGGAGGAGGTTGTTTTGGCTTCGGTCCGGGGGCGGACGAGCAAATCAAAATTTTGAATAAGCTTAGGATATGAAAGCCTAAAAGCTTCCCTCACTATACGCTTGAATCGATTACGGTCATGGGCTTTTCCAAACCTTTTAGTGACCGTGATCCCAAGTCTTGTAGTTAAAAGTTTATTCGGGCGCACTTTAATAATGATGAGACGCCCGATATAACTTTTAGTTTGATGGTTCATCTCCAAGAATTCTCTTCTTTTGCAAAGACGCATCGACTTATAGAATCGGTTTCTCACACACGTGTCAAAAGCTTACGGCCTTGACGACGACGGCGATTAATGATTTTGCGGCCACTGGCAGTTTCCATTCTTTTACGGAATCCATGCTCTGATTTACGGCGACGCTTGCTTGGTTGGTATGTACGTTTCACGTTTAATCCCTTATATTGCTTATCTGATAATAAAAAAACTAAGATACCTTAAACACCTGATAAATCGCAAGAAAAAAAAAGAGCCATTTTGCACAAAAAAGGATTGAAATGAAAATAGCCATTAAGATATAAACAATGCATACTCGATATAAATTTAGGAAATGTTATGAAAGTGAAAGCTTCTATAAAAGCTGACCCGTCGAAAGGAGATATTCTCGTACGTCGTTGTGGTCGCCTTTATGTAATCAATAAAAAAGATCCAAACAGAAAACAGCGCCAAAAAGGCCCTGCCCGTAAAAAATAGGATTTAGGATTAATTATGGCAAAAAAGTCATCTGTTGAAAAAGAAAAGCGCCGCGAAAGAACGGTTAAGCTCAAGTGGGAAAAACGCCAAGGCCTAAAAGCTAAAGCGGCAGACTTAAAATTAACTGAAGAAGAGCGTCAAGAAGCGCGCGTTGCGCTTAATAAAATGCCGAAAGACTCATCAGTAATCCGTCTTCGTAACCGTTGCCAACTTACCGGCAGAGCACGTGGATATTTGAGAAAATTCAAACTTTCTCGTTTGACTTTCCGAGAAATGGCGCACGCAGGCCTTATCCCCGGCATTACAAAGTCCAGCTGGTAATCACAGGTTTATGTAGCGTAGGCTTTAGCCTGCGTTTGTTTCAACGGGTTTTAACCCGTTGCTTTTCACGTGTGGATAAAACATGCGCTACAAATTTTTAAATAAATCCCTCCCTAGAAAATCACCCTGCCCAAATATTTCGACATTCAATATTTGCAGCACCTCCATTTTCTTCAAAATATTGTTTTATTTTTTCATTTTTTAAAAAGATTTTTCTAGCTTGTTAGGCTTAAAAGATGGTACAATCTGGTATTAATTGCTATATAACCGGAGATAGGTATGGCTGATAAAAAAACTGCAGTAGACATCAAAAAAGTTGATACTAACGAATTTGACATTCCTGAAACATATTTTATCCGTGACGTTGAAAATCGCGTTTTTCAAGGAATTGTACTTCAATGTTTATCAGAAATTGAAGGAATCGGCCTTGTAGAAGGCAATTTTATCGACAGTATTTTTAGTCGTGGACAAGAAGGAATTGCCGGAATTCATGTCGATCAAGATAGCAAAAATCATATGGTAACTGTAAAAATTGAGATAAATGTCCAATATGGTTTCTCCATACCTGAAAAAGCTGAAGAAATTCAAACTCGGGTAGCAAATGAAATCACCAAAATTACAGGTTTGCATGTCTCTTGCGTTCACGTGGTTTTTAAAAACGTGTTGCCGATTGATCAAATAAAAATGTTAAGATCTCCATTGACCTCATCCATTAATGTGAAATCTAATCTTGAAGACGATTATAACGACGAATTTTAAAATGAACAATTTTTTTTACAACTCAGTCACTTTTATTCTAGCCATTTTCTTTATCTTTGTCGGTGTTTTTTGCTTTTTTCTTCCGCAAACTCCAAATGGAATCACTGCACTAGTAAATTTTATTTTAGAAAACCTATGGATGAGTTACTTGGTGGCTGCTTTCTTTATAACTCTTGGTGTTTTGATGCTCGTTCATATCAGGCTAAACACAAAAAAACAATATTACAAAATCAAAGCCTGCAACTTAGCTACGTTTTTAGATGAAAATATTTTTGAACAATATCTTGACACCTACTGGAAAGAACTTTTTCCAAATAATCAAATTCCAAGTGCTGTTGCGATTAAAAACAATAAGCTTTTTATTAAAGCTGATCTACCAAACATTCCCCTTTCTGAACAAAAACCTTTACTTCTACAAATTGAAAATGATTTAAACGAGATGTTCAATAAGTATCTTGGTTATCATCAGGAATACACCATTTCGATTAATTTTCAGCCGGAATCCACCACTTAAAATCCATGTTCAATGCCCCTTTATTCAATCAGCATCTAGATCTATCTAAGCAGTATTTTAAAAGACTATTAACCCCTGGTGACATTGCAATAGATGCAACCTGTGGTAATGGTCACGACACCCTTTTTATTGCCTCAGCGATTTTAACAAAAGATTCAGGAACAGTATACACCTTTGACATTCAACAAGATGCAATAGCTTCGGCAAGAAAACTTTGCTCGGAAAACCTTGCGGTTCCAATGGATCGCATCCATTTTTTAAATCAATGCCACAGCGAATTTCCATCAGAGATTTTAGAAAATTCAGTTAAGTTGATCGTCTATAATTTGGGTTATCTTCCGGGGGGTAATAAAGCCATCACTACAGAGGCAGACACTACCCTAAAAAGTATTGAGCGTAGCCTGAAACTTATTTCATCAAAAGGTGCAATCAGTATTACCTGTTATTCCGGTCATCCTGCCGGGAAAATTGAAGAGGATAAAATTCTGGAATTTGTATCCAGCTTAAGCCCAAAAGAATGGTGCTGCTGCCATCATCGGTTTATCAACCGCGAAAAAGCCCCCTCTCTCCTCATCCTGCAAAAAACCAACTAGCACGAGTCGTTGATAATTTTTTCTAGCATTTACTGTGCTACTTGGAAGTGAAAATTTGCAATGTTCATAAAACTACTTATTATAACATCTTCGAATTTTTACAGGATATGCAGGATCGCTAAGCGACAAAGTCGCTCTCGCGGCAGGATCGCTAAAGCGGCAGGATAATATCAGTCTCTAAGCTATCTTAAAGTTTGACATTATCCTGCCGCGCAGCGATCCTGCCGCGCAGCGACTTTGTCGCGTAGCGATCCTGCATATCCTGTAAAAAAAATCAGAGAGATTGACTGCAGCGGTAGGATTGCAAAGAGGTTAGGTTTTGCGTTTGAGCAAGATTAGGGTTGCGACGGAATCGATCTTTTGCGGATCTTCGACACACTCAAAACCTTGGTTCAGATGTGCGCAATTGATGGATTGACTCCCCGCTAATTCATTTTGATGATAAAAAAGTTGGCTTTTCGTTTTTTCTAACTTCTCTTTAGGACAAATTAGAAGTTGCTTTTCAATATGTGTGATCTTTTCTTTAAAGTGCTCTTGAACAGCTGTTACATACCGTAGGGTAGCCTGTTGAGGCTCTAATTGACCCTTCATGACTAAACCAATTATTTCAGCAATCAGCGGTCTTATTTTCTTTTCTAGGGAAAGATCGCAGCCAAGGTTTAAACCGGCAGGTAAATTATTTGTGGTATTGAGAGTTAATTCAAGTTCTGATCCTGCAAGAAGGGATTCATGCGGCCAATAGGTGTTGATCATTTTTCTAACAAATTTTATGTCCTCATGCTTCTCATCGATTGCATTTAAATCCTGTTCACTTAACCCCATCGCACTTAACAATTTAGACTTTAAAGGAGTTAGAGCCTCTTTTTGAATCTGTAAAATGATCAGTTCTTTTAGATTATCTACAGTGGATGCTGCTGCCGATGCATGGGCTGCGTGATTTTCCCTATTACCTTGAGATATTTGCATCGTAGCGCCGGTAACTTTTACATGGACGTCGCTAACACTTCCATCAGATCTTAAAGCCCTTTTATAAAGCGCCATCGCTGATAAATAAAATAGCTGAATGCGCAAGTGGGCATGTTCAGTAATTGCTTCTTTTAAATCGTCATGATGAGTAACTGTCGGTGTGTTATTTTTTGTGGCAGAAATGATTTGTCTGGATTTTTTTAAATTTGTTACATTTTCCAAAGGTTTTGAGTGAAAAGAGCAGCTTTGATCTATCTTTTTTTCAGGCGAAAACTTAAGCGGAATAACTTTGCACTTATTAAGACGTGGAATATTTGATCGTGTCAAAGGTGAAGTTGGAGGTGAAAAGCCTGTATATATTAAATTTGACATAATTCCTTTCGTTTTAATATACACTATATCATAAAAGCATATTAAACTGCAATTACACTTTTTAATCTTCCATCAGTGGTTAAATTTTTTTAGCCAGGCGCGTAGGGTTTCAGTGACAGATGGATCAAAATTTTGATCGCTTGCTAAAAGCGGATAAGTCTTATTCCATGAAGCCTCTTCCCAAACTACAGTCTTTGGACTTTTGTCTTGATTTTCTTTCGAATAAATTGAAAATGCTTCTTTTGGGTGCTGTTTGCTATAATCAATGCTCTCTTGCATGGCTTTTTTAAAAGCGTCGATAAACCCCTCTTCCGCTTGTTTACTATTTTCATGGGCAACAACAATAAGCTCATAGTAATTGGGAAACCCTAAGGAAATTAAATCAAAATGTTTAGTCTTTTGTTTTAAAGCATGTAAATGTTCACATTCAATATTCCAATAAGCTCCATAAATTGCATCAACTTGTTTTGTGCAAATCGTGCTTACAAGATCAAATGTTACATTTTGCATTTGACTTGGAACTATATTATTTTTTTCTAAAAGATGATCAAGAATTGCCGTGCTACTTCCATCGACCGAATAGCCAATGACTTTACCTGTTAAATCTGCAGGGTTTGAAATCCCCTCACCATCTCGGTAAATAATTGCATTCAATGGTTCTTTAAAAAGAATGGCAATTGGTTTTAAGGCAATACCTGCATCTATTGCACGAACGGTGTCCGGCATATAATAGAGGGCAAGATCAGCTTTTCCTGCGATGACATAAGGAATGGCATCGCTTGGGTCTGCAATTTTTTGAATCTCTAAATTTATGCCGTGTTGCTTGAAAATTCCCTTTTCAACGCCTACATATAGAGGAACATGGTTTGGGTTTGGAAGCCAATCAAGAAGAAGACGTGTTGTCGGTTTTTCATCACCATTTTGGTTTTGGCACCCAACAAATGTTAAACTTAAAGCAGTTACTAATAAAGACAATAAAGATGAAGAAAAACGTTTTTTGATCATGATTTTTTCCAATAATAAAATAAGTAAATAACAGCCCATACTCATAAAAGTTAGGCAAAAAAGAGCGGCAAATGTTGTTTCCAAATCTGTTGCGCGGCGGCTTTCCAGCATCAAAATTCCAAGCCCTGATTTTGCACCAGCAAATTCACCTGCAACAGCTCCGATTCCAGCGAGTGCTGACGCTACTTTGAATCCTGAAAAAAGATGAGGAAAGGATGAGGGTAACTGCAATTTATAAAAAATCTGCCATGCGGTTGCTTGGTTTATTTTAAAATAATCGACATATTCTTTTGGAGTAAAGCTTAAGCCTTGATAAATGCTGATCGTCAGGGGAAAAAAGATCATCAAAGCAGTTGGAATCACAATTGCCGTATAACTCCATCCAAACCAGATGACCATGATGGGAGCTAAGGCAAACATCGGCACACATTGAATGAATATAAATAAAGGCTGCAACACAAGTCTTGCTCCTTTAAATAGATACATTAAAAATCCAAAAGGAAATGAAATGGAAAGCGCTAAGAAAAAGCCCCCTACCATTTCATAAAATGTTGTTTTTGAATGATAAATAAAGCGGTCACTATTTGCTAATAAACGAATAAATATAGAACTTGGGGCCGGCAATATAAGTATTTGATCTTTATAAAGATAAGTAGACAATTCCCAAAACCCAAATATAAAAATAATAGCCATCAAAGGAAACAGAATTTTTTTAGTCATTTATACACATACTCCAATCTAAAAATTTTAGTCCGCCTATATAAACCGGTGCAACTTGAAAGTAAAAAACTAAACATGTCTCTTTAAATCAAACCAATAATATTTTTTACAGGATATGCAGGATCGCTCCGCGACAAGGTCGCTGCGCGGCAGGATCAGGCAGGATATTATCAACCTCTAATATCTC
>JBBSJT010000115.1:0-6417 GCA_038257035.1 Chlamydiia bacterium | reverse complement strand
GAGACTGGCATAATTTTTTCAATTCAGGTAGCACCTTGTATACATGATGATTAACTCCATGTTTTTTCCTAAAATTGACAGATCCCTGCTCTCATTCTCTTCTGTGCTCTTTCGAAAAAAAACGTCAGAGGGCTTCACGGATGGCATGGGCGAGCTCGAGCGGGGTGGAATGCATCGGCTTGTTGTTAATGGCGACCCTTTCACGGTACCAATCGGAACGCGCATGTGTGCCTCCAAGAAACATAAAGACCTTCATGCCTGCAGCAATGGCAGCATTTGCCCCAATTAAACTGTCTTCAATGACGAGGCAATCTTTTGGCTCAAAACCCATTTCTTTTGCGGCATGTAAAAATAAGTCGGGGGCGGGCTTTGCTCTTTTTACTTGTTGAGAAGAAAAAATGGCAAGATCATCAAAATACCCAAGCTGATTCGTTGTTTCCAAACAATGAATGACATGCCTTCTTGAACTATTTGATGCCACACACCTTGGAAGCCCAAGCTCTACAAGTGCATCTAAAACGGGCTGAAGTAAGGGAGTAAGTTCTGTTTCGAAAGCTTTTCTAAGGAGGGGTTCCTGCGATTCCCAATAATCTTTTGGCATCTGAATCCCGGTTTCTGCCATAATCAACTGCCTGCAATCTTCTTCGTTAATGCCGGTGTATTGCCTAATACATTCTTCAACTGAAACGTGATGCCCATATTTGGAAAGAGTTTCTGAAAAAACTTTGCAAGAAACAAATTCACTATCTACTAAAACGCCATCGCAATCAAAAATAATTAACTTTTTTTCCATAAAGTACCTCTTTTTAAAAAATTAATTGTAACAGATATTCATATTAAAAGCAAAAAACAAGATACCGACAATAAGACCAATAGTGAAACCTGTTAAAGTAGACCATAAAATAGCATTCCTTATTTTTTTCGAAAGCGCATTGTGAATTAATTCAGTAAATAGTGACTTGTTAAAACGAGCTGAAATTTTATCTTTTAATTCCGGCAGCATTTTTATGAATTCCACTTTGGCAAGTGATTTTAATTTTGAGTTAAGGGTTTCTGTTAAAAACATGCCCCCCATTGGAATTTGTGTTTTAAGTGTGAATATAAATTCGTTAAGGTGTTTGGTTAGCAAATCGTCGATTTCAGTTTCCAATTCTAGAACTTTTAATTGCAGCTTTAAAGCATTAAAAATTTGATCCGATTCTGATTTTAATAGTGCAAGCATTAGGAATGAGCAAAAACTGCCGATCAAAGCCCCAAAAAATGAGAAAAAAAAGATGATAGTCACGAATTACCTTGTATTAATTTATTTAATTTAGTATAATTAATATTTAACAAATGAGGTTATAATGCCATATTTAAGTAATAAAACTGAATTAAAAATTAAAAAAAACGAAGATTCTTTAAAAAAACTAATTATAGAAATTGAACTTATTCAAAAAGAAACCGAACAACTCTTTACCGACCTAAATATCTGCCCCCTGCAATTAGAAAGCCATCTTGAAAACCCGACAAATTTCACAAAAGAAGATTGGGAAGCCCTACAAGATCATAAACTCAAACTCGATCAAAAATTCGAGATGGTCAATAGTCAAGTAGTCGATCCACTAAAAGCAACCAAGACCCGCAACGATATGCGGGCCAGCCAAAATTGGTTATTCGTTCGTTAGTTTAGTACTAGTAGGACTTAGCAAAGATCACATCCAGAGTTGCATTTTTGCCCGTTATAATGCATTTACCTTGGGTTTTACTTTGTTCTAAGGGAATGCAACGAATTGTCACTTTTAATTCATCGAGTAATTTTTCAGTCTCTTCTTCACCGCACCACTTAGCTTTTACAAACCCAAATTTTCCACTGCTGAAAAAGGCTTTCATTTCATCAAAAGTTGTGAAATTCTTTTCCACATGTGTCTCTTGAAAAGATTTTGCTTGGCTATAATAATTTTGTTGAATTTCATCAAGAATCTTTTCGACTTCTAAAAGAAGATCAGCTTTAGTAATGGAGCGTTTTTCTTTATGAGGTTTATCTCGTCTTGAAAGCATTACAGAGTCATTTTCAATGTCGCGCGGTCCAATTTCAATTCTTAAAGGTACACCTTTTTTAATCCATTCCCAATTTTTCTCTCCACCACGTCTATCCCGCTTATCCACATGGACAGAAATAGGAGTACCATGAAATTGAATTTTCTGGATTTCTTTACTTAAAAGCTCTGCATATTCAAATACGGCAGATTCAAGTTCGGGTTTTGGTACAACCGGAATAATTACAATCTGTTTTGTAGCAACACGCGGAGGTAAACGTAGGCCATCATCATCCCCGTGGCACATAATCAGACCACCAATTAAACGTGTAGTCACTCCCCAAGATGTTGTAAAAGCATATTCAACCTTACCATCTTGGTTAGAAAATTTAATGTCTGATCCTTTAGCAAAATTTTGGCCTAAATAATGGGATGTACCTGTTTGTAGAGCTTTACCATCTTGCATCATGGCTTCCATGGTGTAAGTATTTACAGCACCAGGGAACCTTTCTCCAGGGGACTTTTCTCCGACAATTACAGGAATCGCAAGGACATTTTCAATAAAATCAGTATACATGTTTAAAATTGTTAGAGTCTCTTCTATAGCTTCTTTTTCTGTTGCATGGGCCGTATGCCCTTCTTGCCATAAAAACTCTGTAGTTCTTAAAAAAATTCTTGGACGCATCTCCCATCTAACAACGTTTGCCCATTGATTGATTAAAAGAGGTAAGTCACGATAAGATTCAATCCATCTTGAAAAAGACTCCCCTATGATCATCTCTGAGGTTGGTCGCACAATTAAAGGCTCTTCAAGCTCGCCTGTAGGCACTAAGCGTCCATCTTTTTCTTCCAAGCGATGGTGTGTGATAACAGCACATTCTTTGGCAAAGCCGGCAACATGTTTTGCCTCTTTTTCAAAATAACTGAGAGGAATAAAAAGAGGGAAGTAAGCGTTTTGATGGCCGGTTGCCTTGATACGCTGATCAAGCTGTCTTTGAATATTTTCCCAGATGCCATATCCCCACGGTTTAATGACCATACAGCCACGAACAGGGGAATTTTCGGCCATATCGGCAGCTTTAATTACCTGCTGGAACCATTCAGGGTAGTCATCATTTCTTGTTGGAGTAATGGCGGTTTTTTCTTGGATTGTTTTGGCTGTGGACATTTTCAACTCTATAAGGTTTTAAATAAAAATCAATTTTAACCAGACTCTATTAAAGGTTAAAGCAAAAAATCACCTTTGCGCATTTTTAACCATGAAGTATTTTTTTGACACTTCAGAACACTGCAAGAAGAGAAGGGATTTTAAAGGACAAAAAGGACTTAAAGGACTAAAAGGACTAAAAGGACATTTCCACCGTCTTGAAAGTACCTATGAGGCAAATTTGTCATGAAGATTTTTTCAAGACGGTGGAAATGTCCCTTTAGTCTTTTGTGTCCTTTTTGTCCTTTATGTCCTTTAAATCCCTTCTTCTCTTCGTTTTACTCTGTTCTCTGTGATTAAAATAGTTTACACAGGCACTAAGTTGGTTTTTGCGAGGGAGGCAATGGCAGAGAGGGTTAATAAGGAGTATGCAGGGATAGCAATAGGGGTCGCCATAAGAGGACTAAAGCCAAGGAGTACAATTCCCCCAATATCAAAAGTTGATGAAACTAATGCCAATTGGTGGGCCAAATTTCGGTTATTTTTATAATTTTGGATATCTGCATAGAGTTTGCCGCAAAGAGCAATTGAGCTTAATAAGTTACAAAGTGGTGTGGGCTTTACAAGCCATAAATATTTTTCATTAATCAATCCAAATGCCTTCATTCCTTTTAAAATATCCATCGCTTCTTTTGCAACAACACCTGCCTTTTGTGCAAGTTTGATGCTAAAGTTGATTTTTTTTTGAAAGGTACGGGTTCTGTTGATTTTTAAAACTTTAACAGTACAATTATAAATCGAATTTGGCAGTTTGGCAATAGAAACAAAGTACATCCCTCTTCCAAATAAAATTACTTTTTTTGAAAGGGTGAATAATTTATTTGAAAGCTCGAGACTTAATCGAATTACCTTTGCCGAGGCAATTGTTACATTTACTTGGAAGCTACCTTGAGTTACAAAATCGGGTAATAGTGTTGATATGTCCATGAAATCCTATTTAATTTCATGATATTAACACGGAGGGGTCTTTAAAAGAAACCGGAACTACACCTATTATTGCATTACTAACAAAAAATTGGGCATTTTTTGAAATAGCTTCAAATTTCGTTTTTACAAAATGAATCTTGTATCCCTTTTTTTTGTATTCTTCAATTTCATGAGTCAATTGTATACCCATTAGAAAACCAAGATCGGGATCGGGAACAAAAACTTCCAAGTCAACTACCCAAAAAATATTTGAAAAAGCAGTCTCCAAGATATATCCATCCTTAGATAGTGTGGCGGCATCATCTGCACCATTTTTTTTGGCATAGTCCATAATAAAGAGACGATCAAGGTACGATAACGTTTTTAAACCCATCAAAGGTCCGGAAATGGATTTTGGATAGATTGTCAAAACGATGGTTTTTGGCAAATAGTTAACTGGACACATTGTCATTAGCAACTTGCCATAGTCTCTTACAGGCAAATAAAGCTCTTGATCATCACCTCCTGTCACAATGATTTTTAATCTCCAAGTGCCGGATAAGGCTTCATTTTTTAAAATAAGTTCTTGCACATCACTCAAAAAAAAAGTTGGAGGAATAATACCAAGCTTTTTACATTGTCCTTCCAATCTCTTAATATGTTCCTCAAAAAATTGAGGATTGCCATCTTGAACTTTGAGGGTTGTAAAAACAGCATCCCCAAACAAAAAACCGCGATCATTTAGCGAAATGCAAGGCTCATCTTGATCAATAAATTTTCCATTACAAAAGCCAACTCTAGACATATTCTATACCTTTGGAAACAATCTATATTTTTACTTATTTAATACTTCTAGTTGCTTCAAAAGTTCTTGAAGATGGATTGTATTTTTTTCATCTCGGTCAATATCATCAGACAATTCATTTTCATCATCGGAAAATGCTTGAACACTGTTTTGCAAATTTGTGGTATTATTTTTTAATTCATCACACATATTCATCAATAATTGAAATTGTTTGTGCTCTTCTACAACAATTTCAGAGTAACTTTTTAGAAGTTCAGCTAATTCAACATTTTCCGCATCAAAAGTTTTAATTTCATTTTTAAGTTCAATATTTTCATCTTTAAATTGATTTAAGGCAACTTTTGATGTTTTAATGTTTTCGTTCATTTTTTGCGACAAGACAACCATATTCACAATGAGTTTTTTTGCATCGAGGAGGGCAATATCGGCCTTTTCAAAATCTTTTTTGATTTGATCTAATTGCTGTAATGTGATTTTAAGTTCTTCAGTCAATTGTTGTAAATGTGTACTCTTTTGATCAAGTTCATTTTTTAGGCTAATCCCCTTTTCATTAGATTCATTTAACACATTTTTTAGTTGTTCATTTTCATCATGAAGCTTTTTTACTGTTAAAGAAAGTTCATTTTCCACATTTTCCAATTTGATGTTGGCATCAAGCTGAACTTCCACATTTTTTTCAAAAGACCTATTTGGCATATTATGATAATAGCATCCCCCAATAAAAATAGGGCAAAGGGCAGAACACCCACCAAAAGCGATGGAATAAGCATTTAAGGCAGAATAAACTCCACCTACACCTAAACCTGACCATAATGCAAGACCTGCCCCACCAAGCGAAAAACAGCCAAGGATTGGTAATGGCAAGATGCTGCAGCACCATTTCCCCTTTTCCATATAAGATTTCATCCCAACGTTTGGTTTAATCCCCTCCTGTATATTT
Organism: Chlamydiia bacterium; assembly: GCA_038257035.1. Lineage (GTDB taxonomy): Bacteria > Chlamydiota > Chlamydiia > Chlamydiales > Parachlamydiaceae > JBBSJT01. The sequence continues at coordinate 541 of JBBSJT010000115.1, read as the reverse complement.
GGAGCCTCTATGGATGGGTAGGTAGTAACATGATTCATAGTGTGCCTTTAAATAGTTCAATTAATATTGTACCAAGCTCCGTAACTCAATGTAAACGCTAAATTTGGAGTGCGGTAACTCTGTTACCGCTCTGTCGCTCAAATCGACCTGGCGATTTGTCTGTACCACTGATTTTTTTTAAAAATCAGTGGTACAGCCCGCCAGGTCGGGCTTAAGAAAAAGCGGTGCCAGGTCACCGCACTCCAAATTAGCAAAATTTATTCCGTTATTTGAGGTGTTTCGAATGAGTTGGAGTGAGGTGTAAGGTTGTTTCTGAATGGTGCATTTTTAAATTTTCGTTTTCAAGTTTTAATACATTTAAAGCTTCTTCTAAATCGAGAATTTTTTGTTGGCGAGCTTTCATCATTTTTTCAACTTTTCTAACTACCTTAGCTTCTAGGGCGTGGATATTTTTTTCAAGCTCATTAGATATCTCTTCTTTCTTTTCCTGATTTTTTTTAAGCAATTCGTTTTCTTTACTAATTTTTAAAAGAGAGTCTTT
>JBBSJT010000114.1:0-6474 GCA_038257035.1 Chlamydiia bacterium | reverse complement strand
TATCCTAAGGTTGATTTTATCCTGCCTGATCCTGCCGCGAAGCGATCCTGCATATCCTGTAAAAAATCAAGATACTATATTAATTAGTTTTAAGTATTTCAAGTTTTCACTTCAAGTAAATTTTTCTTTCTCATATTTTACTTCTCTCTTGCTACTCGGTGTTCTCGGTGTTAAAAAAAACGTGTGAATTAGAAAACGTGTGAAATACTACCGTTTTTGGGAATGGAAAAGGTAGATGATGAACATCCGTACAAAATAAATAGAGATGGAGATGGTTATAAATATAGATAGCCCAATATAAACATATGTTCTCGGATTTTGATAAACTTGTAAAAAAAAGTTAAGCCTTTCATCAAGCAAATTTGAGCTTAAAAATAATAAAAGCAGATAGAGAAAAAAAAAAGTAAGTCCAATTCCTATTGTCATCCACATCTTTTGTTTAAAATTGTAAAATAAAGAACGAAAAGAAATGGTTTTTCGTGTCACAAGCTGAGTCATTTGAATAACATTATATAAAATAATGAGTCCGATGCAAATGATTCCAAGAGTGATAATTAAGGCTTGTAGTGTATTCATAATGTTCTCATTAAAAAAAACTTATCAGATCAAAAGTTAAACCCAAGTTTTACACCCCATTGGTAACTTGTTGAAGTTAGGCGAGTAATCCGATCACTGTAAGGTGAGGGTTCATCCGTAATGCGTCTTGATGGTTTGTTCTCAGTAGTAGTAATCTTCCACCAAGATGCAACAGTCCATTCCTTGCTTATGTTATACGCCAAGCCAAACTGTAAGTTGCCTTGTAAAGTATTGTAATGTGTGTTTCTGAAGCTTTGTCGTGGATGAGTATTTGTTGTGCTTCGTGCAAAAAAGCCTTCACCTTTTAGATCTAAACGAATGAATCCGCCATAATATTGGACAGACCAGCTAAAATCCTCAGTTACAGGCATGCTTAGTCTTAAACCGCCCAAATAAGCGTAACCCCATGAAGTTACTTTATTGCCACGCCTATCACTGTAAAGTGGCCCTGAGTTATTTTTTCTTGCTTCGTAACGAAAGTAAGGGGTCAAGTTACCTTTCATGCCAAAGTTAAGTTTGAAAGTATAACCGACGATACCGACAAAACCTGTTCCATATAAATTTTTCTGTTCACTGTTATTAATCGGATTTACAATTACAGGAAACCCACCACTTGGTGGGTTTTCAGTGATAAAGTTCAAAATTCCGTATCCCCGTAATTCAAAGAAGTAATGATCTTTAATAATTCCGCTTAAGTAGCCATAAACGGTACCTTTAGAGGAGGTTTCTTCAAAAGCTATGCCCATTTGATATTTACCAAATGGTTTGCATGGGTCAGCACATGGGCTTAAGTATATTGTAAGGCAGTCTTGAGCACAACCTACAGAGGTAGCTACCATCATCAATAAGATTAACAAGTATTTTTTCATTTTATTTTTGTGTTTTACGGTAAGATAACGGATCCTAGCATGATCATCAAATTTTAGGAAATTAAAAAATGATGATTTTTTGGACTACATTGGGTTCCAATTCAACTGTCAAGTGCAACAAAATTCCCCATATGCAATAAATTTCCATATAATTAAAGTGTTAGTAGTTAATTTGACAATTAATTTGATTTTATTATACAATTATAAATATAGGTGTATTAGTTTAATGCACCATAGTTAAGTGTTATAAAACGGAGGTTGTATGGCTAAGGAATCAAAGCATCGGAGAAATGACAAAAAAAAACCGATGATGTCTCTAAAAGAGAAAAGAGCCAAAAAACATGAAAAAGCATTTACTCGGGGTGAGCGTTTCCCAGAAGCTTCTGCTCAGGAATTATAAAGTAGTACTTTAAAAGTAGTCACTACTCTATAAGAATCAAGCGACCACTTTAGGAATAAAGTTGAAGTCGCTTGATTTTTTTTTATCTATTTAGGGTTTTCTGTAGTTTGGCCTAAATATTTAGGCAACTCAAGACCTGCAAGGGATGCAACATCATGAAGTGCCGGCAATGATTTTGCCATCTGACTAATAAAATTTGAAGTAGAAGAACCGCTGCCATCTTTTTGACTGCCGCTGTCCCATACAGTAATTTTATCAATCTTGATATTCTTAATAGCTTCCACTTGAAGTTTTACAATGTCTTCAAGTTTTTCAATGATCAACATGGTTGCCGCATTTTTTGCATTATCACCACAAGCTTCCATTAAAAGCTTATAACCTTTTGCTTTTGCATCGAGTAGTTTTTCAATACCTTCAGCTTCCGCTTGCTTGATTGTTAATATCGCTTCAGCTTCGCCTCTTGCAATTAAGATTGTGCGTTGCGCTTCAGCTTCTGCCTCAATTTGCATTTTTCTCTTTTTGATTTCTTCAGGAACAATCTGTTCTGTGTTTAATTGTTCTGTTTGAGAAAACCCTTTCGCTTTTTGAATTTCAGCTTCTGCATTTTGTTTTGCAACTTGGCTTCTTCGTGCAGCTTCTGCTTCTTTTTCAGCTAAAATTGCATTTGCTAAAGCGATATGCGCTTTGGAATCATTTTCCCCTTTAACAGCTTCAGCGTGGTAGGAAGCAACAAAAATACGACGTTCTTTTTCTGCTAAAGATTTTCCGACATCCCCTTGCTTTTCTTGCTCGGCAACATCGATTTTGGCCTGGTTGACAGCCATGGATGAGGCTTTCATCCCGATGCTGCTAATGTATTCAGATTCATCGGTGATGTCAGTGATGTTAACATTCAAAAGAGTTAAACCAATTTTATGAAGTTCGGGTTCGATGTTTTTCTTAATCGATTCTAAAAAGCATTCTCTGTCTTGGTTAATTTCTTCAATTCTAAGGGAAGCAACAGTTAAGCGTAGCTGACCGATGATAATTTCAGTTGCCATTGATTCAATTTCTTTAATTCCAAGGCCTAAAATTCTGACCGCTGCATTATTCATGATTTCTGATGTGATGCCTACAGCCACTGTAAATGTACTTGGAACGTTGACACGAATATTTTGCTGCGAAAGTGCCCCTTTTAGCGGGATGTGGATGGTGCGAGGAGTTAGATCTAAAAAAGTACAGCCTTGAATTAGAGGCCAAACAAAAGTACCGCCACCATGGTAGCATTGAACCGTTTTATTTCCTGAAATACGTCCATACACAACCAAAACCTGGTTTGACGGGCATCTGCGATAAAGTTTCGCAAGAAAAAAAATCGTTGAAAAAACAAATAAAAGAAAACCGATAACGTTAGCATTTAAAAAGGATAGATCAAACATAGTACTTACCTTGTTTTAGAGACAACAACCGTACGGCTGTCCAATTTTTTTATAATTAAAACCAAACTAAAAGAGGGAATTTCTTCCACCTCATAGGTAATTGCATCAATCTCATGAACAAATCCATGAAGCGAAATGGAAACTTTACCGGGATTCGCATGTGAAATGCGCTGGTAAACTGTAGCTTCCTTTCCAATTGCATCATCAACAGAAAAAATGGTTCCTGTGCTATGAAGCTTTTTTGCCATTTTGAAAATAAAGCCAACTGTAAATAGTGTAAAAAGCCCAAAAATGGATGAAATAATTAATGTTATACCAACAGATAGGTCAAATTCTTTTAAACAGGTGAGCCCGCTTAAACCAAACATCATGATAAAACCTGTGATGCCTTGCCTTGTCAGCCATTTAAAATTGCCTGCATCAAGTGAAGATTCTTCTGCCATATCGGCATCGTCACTAGCACCAAGAGCAGTTAAGAGAAATTGAATCAAAAACATCCCTGATCCTGCCAATGCGCAAAACCAAAAGATGGAATCTTTTTCAAAGTGATAATTATTCAAGTCTAACATGTTATTTCCATTAAAATGATCTTTAATTGTAAACTAAGATCACTTAAATGAAAAGCTATAACGTTTAACTATTTGCGATTTTGAAATCGAAATACTTGCTCTACTTTAAAAAAAGTCGAAGAGCTTATATACCGCTGTTTACCATTTGAAAAAAAAATATTATTATTGAATGGAGGCTGAGACATCAACAGCTTGAGCCTTACCGGACATAGAGGTAGTTTTGATGGTTGTTGCGTTTAGATCAAAAGTTTTTAGATCGACAACTTTAACAGTTGGATCATCAAACGTTTTAAAGTAAAATTTAAGTTGATTTGGATCTCTAACTGCAGTTAATAAAGTAAAATCTGTGTAGGTGACACCATTTGTTTCTTCTCTGATCACACCGACCGGTATATCGAATTGATTTAAGATATGAAAAGCTTGAGATATGGCTTGTTCACCTGTTTCAGATTGAATTGCTGTGATTGCGAAAACCGCTGCCCTTACAAATCTTGACGGGGGAGTAAAATCGCCAGGTAAACCAACCATTCCAGATCCCATGCCAAGACTGCTTAATGTCACCCCATTAAAAGTAATTGGTTTAGCTTCAAATGTGGTTAAGTTAATATGGTTTCTCAAATGGATCATGTGCCATTCAAACCCCGGAGAATTTGTTAACACGCCAAGAGGATTGTCAAAATATGTCAATTTTCCATTGACCGGTTCAATAACTAAAGATTTACCATCCCTTTCGTAAACAATATAATGAAAAGGAGGCGACTCATCGCCCCAGCCTTTAAGAACTGTTGGAACTATGATAACAGAATTAATAGCGGCCTTGATCTCGTCAATAGTTGCAAATTGTGTCAACAGCCAGTTTGGGAAATCGGCAGGTGAGAGACTGATTTTTTGATTATCAGCTGTCGCTCTACTATACCCTGCGAATCCAGGAAAATAGAATGTGCCGACCGATAGCCCTTTTTCATTGATCCCATCAAGAAGTGCCGGGTTGTCAAACGCCATCACCCCGACAGCACCATATTTTGATGTGTAGTTAAGTCCTGAACCTGTAGGGGAGGTTCCCTTAAACTCATAACTTCTTGGAATGACAGCGACGGATGTCTCGACATTGATTGCAAATTCTAAGGTTCGTCCATGAACAACGTTTTTATCTTTTGCTTTTAACATAATGCCTGTACAAGCAAATAATGCTTTTGAATCAAAAGTGCAAGCAATGCAAGTAATTAATAATAATAATTTTGATGAATAGTTCATAAAATTCCCCCTCGTACTTGAAACTTTTCATATCAAGGTAAAATTTTAATTAATAGACATTTTTTTAAAAGCTCTTTATATAAAAAAATAAAGTAACAAATGTTTTGGGGGTAATAATGGGGCCATCTTATCAGAATAATAACCGAAATTCAGGTCGCTCAATGAGATGGTTGCTTGCCCTTGGAATCATCCTTTTTGGCTATTTTATGTATATGAACCGGGTAGAAGAAAATCCTGTTACAGGTGAGCGTCAGCATGTTTCCATTACCCCTGCAGAAGAAGTGCGTTTAGGATTGCAATCGGCACCTGAAATGGCCAATCAAATGGGTGGTGAAGTTTCAGCTCAAGACCCAAGATTAAAAGTTGTCAACCAAGTTGGAGCTTTACTTATCAGTAAAATGGACATCTCAAAAAGTCCTTGGAAATTTGAATTTCATCTTCTTGCCGATGCAAAAACAATCAATGCTTTTGCGCTTCCCGGCGGTCAAATATTCCTCACACTTGGGCTTTACAATAAGCTGACAACTGAGGCTGAACTTGCAGGAGTTTTAGGACACGAAATAGGACATGTACTTGAGCGACATACAGCACAGCAAATGGCAAAAAATCAGCTTGGTCAATATTTTGTTGTGGCTGTTGGTGCTGCCACCTCCGATTCCGGCTTTCAATCAAATCCTATGGTGATTGCAGCTGTTGTCAATCAGATGTTTCAACTTCGCTATAGTAGGGGAGATGAATCTGATGCGGATGTCTGGGGATTAAAATTATTGGAAAAAGCAAATTTTGATCCAAGATCGATGATCACCGTAATGAAAATCCTAAAAGCTGCATCTAGTGGCAAAAGCTCTGGGCATATGCCGGAAATGTTTCAAACACATCCAAATCCGGACCTTAGAATCGAGCAGATTGAGGATTATCTTAAGAAAAATCCGCCAAGCCCGAATGTCACTGAGGGTCAATCACTTAATAGTATGGAAGCCGCCTTCTCCTCCCGCTCCTTCTAATATGATATACCGCCTTTTCAGCTCTTTTTACCGCGAAGGACGCGAAGGAAGACGCGAAGGCACGCGAAGAAGCTTAGCTATCGCGCGAAGAAAAAGAAGAAAAATAAGGTCTTCGGAACTCCTAAAACTGTAATTGGTTTTTTCGCGCTTTTAAGCGCGCTTTCTTCGCGTTTCTTCCCGCAGCGAAGCTTGCGCTTCTTCGCGGTCTTCGCGGTAAAAAAATCCTCCTTAGCGGTGGAAAAATCAGGGGGAAATGATGGCCTGGCGCATTTCGTCAAGGAGGATGCCACAGGCTGCAGGGTCAGAACGGATCGAATCGGTAACCTCCCATGTCTTTGTAATTTTGCCCCCCGATAAAAAGAAAATGCGATCAGAAAGAGATAG
>JBBSJT010000113.1:0-6634 GCA_038257035.1 Chlamydiia bacterium | reverse complement strand
TCATCGATGTCATCAAAATCATTTTCTTGAATGTTACTTTTTGACAATTGTGATTCTTCAAATTTGTCAAATCTTTCTTCGACGAAATCAATAAGATCGTCTGCCGGTTTATCTTGTTTATACGGTAGACTTCTTATTTCATTGGCGTCATGGCTTTTAAAAAATTTGCCTATTGTCATTCCCACTGCAAAAACTGCTAATTTATTGTTAAAGAGAGGAAAAAAATGAAAAAAAGGTTCTTTGGATTCCACATTTTTAAATTCGATATGTTTCAATTTTTCTGTAGCAGTCGTACTAACTTTGATTGTATTGGTTGATGGATTGATTTTTTTGCAGTAAGATCGTGTATTTTGCAAGTAAAAACTTCTAAGCGTGGACGTTAGATTCACACTAATCATAAATCTTCTTTGGTTACATGTTTTAAGAATATTTTATATACATATATAAATTGTTTGTAAAGGAACCCTGCAAATTAGCTCTAAAATCTCCACGCTACAATACAAAAGCTCCTCATCATTCCTCTCTTTCTTTTCTTTGTTACCTCGGTGTTAAAAAAAAGGTAGAGATCCGAGCGCTACCAGCCGAGGTTAATGGTGTCTAGGTAGATCGGCAACTGATGGCCTATCTTATTTTGAACATGATTGCAAACTCTCTCTTTATACACTGTTGCAACCATGGCTATTCTCCAACCATAGTGGTGTGCTTCTAAACATCGATGCGGTGTGCCATTGGGAAATTGAATCAGTTGACCATCTTTTAGTATGATTGAACCTTTTTCATCTTGAATTTCAGAAAAGCAAACACCATTTGGTTTGTTGCTAACAAAGGCTATAAAATGATGGGTTTTATGGTTTTTGTTTGCAACACTGTTTTCTTCAAAAGGTGCAGATGTTTGCCAGCCCGATAGATCCGGGTATTGACCTTTCATGAGCATATGAACACGCGTATTAATAATGACAGAATTAAGATTTTCGCCAATCATTGGATGATCTTTTATCCGGTTTAAAAAATCAATCGTGATGGATCCAGATTTCGAATAGGCAAAATTAAAATTAGCGTTTATGAGAATGGGCTCTTCTTTAATGTTTTTAATGGATTGCCTATGGGTTATATAATAGAGTATAGAAGGGAAAGTTACTAGAGTAGGGAGACTCCCTGATTGTGCTGATTGTTTTGGCATTTCTCTAAAAATATGCAATTGGTTACGTACTTCATTTTGCGGTGTTGCTTGTAATATAGTTGTCGATAGATTATGAAGGATTGCAAGTCTTAAAAAAAAACGCACACCTGATTGATGTGTTTTTGTGGCACGGTGTAAAGAAAGCTGATCCATTCCAATAATTTCACCATCACAGACTTTAATCTTTTTGGGCTTTAACTTTTTTATTTGATCATCAAGACTTTGGTAAACATTAACTTCAGGAATATTTAGTTTCACCGGCTCAGCAATAATTTCTGTGTTGCTGACACCCTTTTCTTGATTACTTAAATTAACGATGTATACCTTGACTGTTGGTGTGATTTTAAAATAGTCGGGTTGCATTGAGCTGCTTAAAGTTCTTTCTGCAAAATCTGTGTGCCATCCAGGAATTGCCGGGTAATCTCCTTTTTTTAAATTGTGAACACGGGAATCGATAATAATATGATGATTAGTAACTTTGCCTGTAAAAACTGCCCAAACATCTGGAATTTTTCTCATTTCTTGCAAAACTCGCGATGTAACCGGACCACCTTTATAATAGGCGTAAGGTAAATCAGCTGAAAAAAGGCTGGGTTCTGCTAAAATCTGTTCAGTGGTGAAATTATCCCAAATTTTTATTTCTTTCTTTGCGGTTGCAGGGAAAAGGTAATCGTTTAGCTCACCAAAAAATCTGCCCTTACACACATTTCTTGTGCTTTTAAAAACGGGAAAATGCATTTTTTTAGCCCGGATGTTTTTTGCGAAAACGAATATTTAACATTTCGATAATTAATGCATAAGTCATTGAAAAATAGATATAGCCCTTAGGAATATGTGTGCCGAAGCCTTCGGCTAAAAGAGCCACTCCAATAAGTACTAAAAAGCTTAAAGCTAACAATTTAATGGTTGGATGCTTATCCACAAATGTAGCAATGGAGTGGGAGGCAATAATCATAACTAAAGTTGAAGCGATAACTGCTGCTGCCATGATGGGTATTTCATTAACTAAACCCACAGCAGTGATTACGGAGTCCAAAGAAAAAACTATATCGAGAAGAAGAATTTGAAAAACAATAAATGAAAAGCTTGCCATTTTTTTAGATTTTAAGGGATTTTCAAAATCACCTTCAATCTTTTGATGAATTTCATGGGTGCTTTTTGCAATCAAAAAGAGTCCGCCCAAAATTAGGATAATGTCTCTTCCTGAAAAACCTTGTCCGAAAATTACAAAAAGAGGTTCATTTAAACTCATGAGCCAAGAAAGTGTAAGCAGTAAAAGAAGCCTTGTAATGACTGCTAATGAAAGGCCTATTGTTCGGGCTTTTCTTCGTTGATTTTGGGGAAGTTTATCTGAAATAATAGAAATGAAAATGATGTTATCAATACCAAGAACTAGTTCCAGGGCAAAGAGAGTTGAAAACGGAATAAGTGAATGAATATTGAATATTGTGTCCATGCTAACAAGAGATACCTTTAAATCAAATTTAACTCAACAAAATACCACTTGCCCTAAGAGAGTATACTAGTTTTGGATTTTTTACCAGTGAGTCAGTGAGAAAGACATGAGATCAGTGAGAGGTCTTAATATTCCAACCCCTCACTTTCCTCATCTCCTTCTCACTGCCTCAATGGAAAAAAATACAAAAACGCTAATTGTAAATGGTTTTGATGCTTATTGACCATAATTATTGAATTAGTTATATAGGCGACAATTCTGATTGGAGAAAACAACATGCCGACTTTTGAAAACCCAAGCGCTTTTTACCTTGGAAAACTGTACGATCCTTCGACCTCCAAAGTAAAAGATGAGCCCTTACTTTATAATTCAAAAGATTTAACAACGCATGCCGTTTGTGTAGGTATGACAGGTAGTGGTAAAACAGGGCTTGGCATTACACTGCTCGAAGAAGCTGCTTTAAAAGGAATTCCCTCAATTATTATTGATCCTAAAGGAGACATGGGAAACATTTTGCTTAGCTTTCCTGGATTGTCTGCAGAAGAATTTAAGCCATGGATTGATCAAGGGGAGGCTGCAAGAAAAGGCAAATCCTTGGATGCTTACGCAGAAGAGGTTGCAAAAACTTGGGCTAGTGGGTTAGCTGAATGGGGTGAAAGCGGTAAGGATATTCAAAGATTTAAAGATTCTGTCAGCATGGAAATTTACACCCCTGCAAGTCGTGCAGGGATCCCACTTTCAATTCTTAACACATTTGAGGCACCAACCAAAGAACTTGCCCTGGATCAGGAGACGTTGCGTGAGCGAATTCTTTCAACAACATCGAGTATTCTAGGTTTGCTTGGCATCAGTGCAGACCCGATTAAAAGTCGCGAACACATTCTTATTTCAACAATCATTTCTAAAATGTGGCAGGAAGGTAAAAATATCGATATTGCAGGCTTGATCAACCAAGTTCAAAATCCTGAATTTGATAAAATTGGGGTGCTTGACATTGATACTTTTTTCCCTGTAAAAGAGAGAAAAGCTCTTTCGATTAACTTAAACAATCTGCTTGCAGCGCCCGGTTTTCAAACGTGGATGGAAGGGGAGCCTCTGGACATTCAAAAGCTTCTTTACACGTCAGAAAATAAACCAAAAATTTCTGTAATATCGATTGCTCACTTGAATGATTCTGAGCGTATGTTTTTTGTTACCCTATTTTTAAATCAACTCATTGCATGGACAAGAAAGCAATCCGGAACTTCAAGCTTAAGAGCCATCTTTTACATGGACGAGATTTTTGGTTATTTTCCGCCAATTGCCACACCCCCTTCAAAATTGCCCATGATTACTCTTTTAAAACAAGCGAGAGCCTTTGGTTTAGGAATGGTTTTAAGCACTCAAAACCCTGTTGATCTAGATTATAAAGGACTATCTAACTGCGGAACGTGGTTTATTGGTCGCTTGCAAACTGCAAGAGATAAATTACGTGTGATGGAGGGGCTTGCAGCTGCATCAAATGGCGAGATCGATTCGAAAGCTATCGACAAGCTTATGAGCGGCATGAATAATCGGGTTTTTATCATGCGAAGCATCTATGAAAAAGAGCCCGTCTTATTTCAAACGCGCTTTGCACTTTCTTACTTAAGAGGTCCTTTGACACTTACACAGATTGAAACTTTAACCAAGGATAATAAAAAAAATTACAAAAATAACCATATCATGGCAGAACTAGATAAAAAAAATGCTTCGGAAAGGCCTGTTGTCACTACCATACCTCAATATTTTATAAATCCTCCAAAAACATCTTCAACAGTTTCCTACCGGCCTTTTTTTGCAGGCTTTTCAAAATTGCATTTCATCGATAAAAAATACAACATTGACGATTGGGTTAATTCTTATTTGGTCGTAGAGACCGATGATGGAAAGACGCTGCAATGGGAAACAGCAGAAGATCACAAAGATTTAAAGTCGAGACTTAGTAAAACAGGTGTTGACAATGCAACATATCAAGAAATTCCGCCTGCACTTTTAACCGATAAAAAAATCTTGGACTTCCGCCAAGATTTGACAGCTTATTTGTACCAGAACACTGTTTGTAAATTGCTTGAATGCAAAGATTTAGACATGGTTTCAGAGCCTGATGAGAGTGAAGAAGATTTTCGAAAAAAAATAGCACCATCTTTAAAATCTTATCAAAATGAACAGATACTAAAATTACGTGCAGGCTACGATAAAAAAATAGCAACTTTAAAAGATAAAATTCGTCGGGCGGAAGAAAAGAAAAATACTCAACAACAGCAATCGCTTTATCAAAAATTTGAGGCGGGACTTTCATTTCTTACAACCATTATCGGGGCGATGTTTGGTAAAAAATTGAATCAAACAACGATCAACCGAGCAGGAACTACTTTTAGACGTATGGGAAGAATCGGGAAGGAAAGTCAGGATGTTACAAATTCCGAAGAAACACTGACAGTCTTACAACAGCAGTTACAAGATATTCAAGTTCAGTTGAATGACGATATCGCAAAAGTGACGGCTATCGATGTAGCTAATTTGAAACTTGATGAGGTGACAATCAGGCCTCGTAAGACTGATATCGTAGTTGACGAAATCGCCCTCATCTGGTGGCCATGAAATTAAGGCATTGTATCCAATACCGTATGGGATTTTTTCAACGCAGAGGCGCAGAGACGCAGAGACGCAGAGGAAGCGCGCTTAAAAGCGCGAAAAGAATGCAAAAGCTTAGAAAAATTTATCTCCAATTTAAAATTATTTTAAAAAATAATTTTACAAATCGTTCCCCTTTGCAAAATTGCAATGGGGAAATTAAGTCTTATCCACCTCTTGCATACGCGCTTTTAAGCGCGCTTCCTCTGCGTCTCTGCGCCTCTGCGTCTCTGCGTTGAGAAAATCATAGCTTTATAGTTTAGAGCGTTCCTTAAACGGGTGGGGTGGCGATAAAGTCTTCGACAGGGTTACCAAGGATCAGATGTTCTTGAATGATTCTTTCAAGGACTTCAGGCGTGCAAGAATGGTACCAAACAGCATCCGGGTAAACAACTGCGATCGGTCCTTTCATTTTACAAAGGCGCAAGCAATTGGCTTTTGTACGGTAAACGCTACCATTTTCGCTTAAATTTAATTCTTTTAAACGGTCCTTTAAGAAGTTCCAAGAGATAAGGCCATCTTCATAGTTACAACATTTTGGATTGGATTGATCGGAACAAAGAAAAATATGGCGTTTTGTCATGATACGAGCTTGTTGAGTGAGTTGGCAAATTGTTGAACGTCTTTTGGACCAAATGGGGCGGGTCCGCCCGTCATCATACCTGCATCACGAAGCCCTTTCATGAAATCGCGCATAGATAAAATCGAGCAAATGCTATTTTCAGTATAAATTTCACCACGCGGATTAAGTGCAATCGCCTTTTTTTTCAAGACGGCTGCAGCAAGGGGAATGTCTGCTGTAATGACAATGTCGTGCATTACCACCTGGTCAATAATATGTTGATCGGCAGCATCGAACCAATCTTTAACAACAATGAGCTTGATCAGATCACTTGAAGGAACGAATTGGTAGGAATTTGCAACGAGAATTAGGTTGATGTTTAACCTTAAACTTGTTTTAAAAACAAGCTCTTTAATAGCTTTAGGGCAAGCATCAGCATCAATCCAGATTGTATTAGGCTTATTTTTTGGCATCTTCCACCGAATTATATATACACATTACTTCAAAATGTAAAAAAATTATACCCGTAAATTCCATACATCTTTTGATTTTTTTACAGGATATGCACGATCGCTGACGCGCATACGCATTAAGCTAAAAATAAATTATAAAGCAGGCCTTCAGCCTGCGATCGTAACGTACTGATACCTAGGGCGTTGCCCTAGGCTATTATAAGCCAGGGCTTTGCCCTGAAAAATCGTCTTCCAGGCTGAAGGCCTGGTTTTTAATAGCCTAGGGCATCGCCCTAGGAATGATATTGTATAAAATGCAGGCTGTAGGC
>JBBSJT010000112.1:0-6876 GCA_038257035.1 Chlamydiia bacterium | reverse complement strand
ATTGATGGTTGTTTGTTTTAAGCTTGCCCCAATATTACGTAAGGATTGCTCAATTAGTGCTGCCTGTCTGTGATGTAGGCGGTAAATGTAAAACTTTGTCCGCTCAATGTGACCGATTGGTAAATTGACGGCTGTTTGTTCTTTTCTTGTGATTTTTTCAGGAGAAATCGGTTTACCCGGAGCTAATTGAAAAATCCAGTTTCCTTCGGTATCTTTTACCCATCTTCCATCAGGTGAGCGTGGCCCGCCAAGATTTCTTCCGCTTGTATCCCTTACCCAATTGCCATTGGCATCTTTGATCCAATTATCGCCTGGAGGCGCTACTTCATCAGGATTGAACTTCCAATTACCATTAGAATCAAGAGACCAAAATCCTTTTGGCGGCTCAGCATCTTTAGTAACTGTGCGGTAACGCCAATTTCCATTCTCGTCAAGTTCCCATTGACCACTTTCATTTTGGAAGCTTGCTCCTTTCAAATTCAAAATTTGAGTGCTTCCTTGTGTTTGGTCCAAGTATTGCATAATTGAAAGTGCGCGCTCAACAAGGTATGGGCTTGCCACAATAAAAATACTGTTAGATCCGGCATGTGCGGCCATCGTGAATGATTGGTCGATGGCTATTGGCTGCATGATCTGCTGCGTTAGGTTGATAAGGGCATCAGGAACGCCTTGTTTGACAACATATTGTCCGACAACAAGACCTGTTTGCGGAGAATCCAAACTTTTTAATAACTTTCCGATTTGAATGATGTTAGAAGAAATATCAGTGATGATAAGTTGGTTTGTGCTTTCAAGAACCTCTATCAAGGCAGAAGTAGACGCAAGAGGTTTGATGATGGCACCGGCTTTTTCTGCGTTGACGGTATTTAATCTAAAAACTTGTGTGATGATATCTGCTTGAAGTTTAATTATTTCCTCGGCCGATAAATCTTTTGAGACAACAGCTGAAATCCCATTGATACCCGGGTTTCTATGGATAATCATGCTATTACCCTGCTCAATAAGCGACAGGTCGTGAATGCGCAATTCCTGAAGAAGTGCCATCATGATGTTTTCAATTGTTGCAGGTTCTTCAGAGACAATTGTTACGTTAAAGGCTAAGTCATTTTCATCAAAAATAAAGTTTTTGTTCGATATTCTACTGACGAAGCGCACATATTCACTCATGGCTACATTGTTAAAATTAATCAAAATAGGTTTTAACCTGGCTTCTGATTCTTCAATGTTGCGGCTTTCGTTGTCATCTGTAGCATCTATTTGCTCTGTCTGTTCGATATTTGGGACAACGTTTAATTGAGTGCTGCTGTTGGTCGGAGGTGTTACTTGAGCTATATCATGTTCATCCCTTGTTTTTTCATCTTCAATGGAAAATAAAAAGGGCAGATCTTGGATCTCGGAAATGTCCGCACGAATGATACCTTGAGTTAAGCTAATATAGCTTAAAGCAAGACTGAATTTGATTAAGGAGCGGAAGCTAAAATTATTTTTCATGAGCATGGTCTTTTTGTGATACGTCCATTGAAATTTTAAAATACAATAAACAACAGTTATTTCAAAAACGGCTAATATTTTCCAGTTAAAAAATCATTTTAAGAAAAAAAAGTCATGAAACATGAATTTTAAAATTATTTTTTGACTTTTACGGTAGGGTTTGGGGGATAAAGTACAAAAAGGAGAAAACAAGAAGGGTTTTTTAAGGACTAAAATGACAAAAAGGACAAAAGGGACAAAAAGGACGAATTATACCCTCTTGCTACATTATCAGAACATTTGATAAGATAACTGGTTATTGCTAAAGCTTCAAAAGCTAGTTAAATTGTCCTTTTTGTCCTTTGAAATCCCTTCTATTACTTTCTTTTGATAATAATGATCGACACCAGTGTGTCGTAGATAATTTTTGAAAAAACGATTTTTAAACGCTTTAGAATAGTTTGTGCAAGCTGTTCAGAAGGTAAATGAATATTTTCGTTTAAGGCTTTTGTCAAATTCAAATGAAGCAATTCTTGATTTTCTTTGGAACGAATGAGTAAACCAGAAAAGCTAAACAAGCAAACGGTATCTTCGCTAGTAAGAGATTTTTCAATGCTTTGAAAAAATGGATAAGGCTCTACACCCAAAACAAAATTTTGATTGATAATTCTTTCAACAGGCTGATTTTTAGGTTTAAAAAAGCAAACTTGGCCATCGCCGCAGGCTATATATTGCATCCTATTTTCCTCTAAATTGATTGTCACATAACTTAAAGATAGACTGTGGCGTAAGGGATCGTTGATGATAAGATCGTTTAAAATGGCAACAAGGTCAGATGGAACATTTGTTAATTTACAAAGAGCACGAATCATGCCCCTTGTAGCAGCCGTGTAAATGATGGTTTCTTTGTTTTTTAAAGAGGACTGGCTCAGCAAAACCCCATAATTTTTTTGATCAAGCTCAAAAAAATCTTGGTACAGTCCTTGACGTAAACCCATAAGACTCGTGTCTTTATTTGTTGCAATTCCAATGTCAAATTCCGGCCAAGCGGGTGCTTTTTCTGTAACGAGAATAAGTTGTGTATTTTTTAAATTTTCTAAAACATCGCTTAAGTCATCTTTTATAGTTTGTTCATCATTAATGGCAGGAGAGTTTAAAAAAGATGAAAGATCCGCTATAAAATCGACCACGTCTTGGTAGCGCAAATTTGGATCTAGTTGTAAAGATTTATGCAGAATATGGCGTAATCCCTTTGGCATCAGGCTAATATGAATTTGCCCATAGCTCAATTTGCCCAAAATAAGTTCATAGGCAATGATTGCAAGTGAGTAAATGTCTGATGGATAGGAAACGGATTCAGGATTTTGTTTTTGTTCAGGGCTCATATATACAGGTGTTCCCATCACGCGACCTTGACTGGTCTCTGAAATATTTTCATTTTCCGTTAAAAGCTGAGCTATTCCAAAATCAATCATTTTAGTGGAATTCGTTTCTGTCACTAAAATATTATCAGGTTTTAAATCGCGATGGATAACACCATGCATATGTAAATGACAAAGTGCATAGGCTATTTCAATGACCATTTCAATTGCGCGTTTAAGTGAGATGTGTTTTTGTAAAATGTATTGCCTAAGGCTCATACCTTGCACAAATTCTATGGCCATATAAAGGCCGCCTTCAAAAGAGCCATGTCCATAGATTTTAACAATATTAGGATGGTCTGTCATGGCGATGATATCTGCTTCTTTTAAAAATCGATCCACAACTTCTTTATTCATTAAATACTTTTTAGATAAAACTTTAATGATGGCAGGTTCATGCGAGGTGACATTTTCACCAAGGTACAAAATGCTCATTCCACCTTTTTCAAAAAGGCTTTCTATTTTATAGGGTCCGATCATTTCAGGAATTTGAGATGGGCTTGACTGATGGGGTTCAGTTGGAATGGTCGGATTTGTCGGATCTTTATAAAACGAATCACTCATCTAATCATACCCTTAAACATTAATTTTTACCACAGAGAGTCTTTTATCAAAAAAATCGATATATGCTGGTTCTATTTTAGGATGAAAATAATTAAACCTCTAAATTCTATAACATCTTCGATTTTTTACAGGATATGCATGATCGCTGACGCGGCAGGATCGCTAAAGCGGCAGGATATTATCAATCTATAGTATATCTTAGAGGTTGATTTTATCCTGCCGCTTCAGCGATCCTGCCGCGTCAGCGATCATGCATATCCTGTAAAAAATCGAAGATGTTATGTTAAATAGCTTTCTATTTCAGATCTGCTATCTCTTTGTGTGAACTCTGTAATCTTTTTGGTTAAAAATCATTGTTTTAGATGTCGAGGATGCGCACGCCCAAAACTTCGCCAAGTTTTAATAACTCGCCTTTGGCAATTCTTTTTCCGTTCACAACAAGATCCACACCATTTTCAGGGTGAACATCTATTTCTAAAACATTTCCGGGCTGAAGTTCATTAAGTTTTGCAATTGACATTTGCAATCTTCCAACTTCAATAACAATATCAAGACCAATATCTTCGGTTTTAAATTTTGGTAGACTCGCTGCATTTACAGGGGGGGTAGGCTGGTTTATTTCTTCATCATCATCCATCCCATGCACTGTTTCATCTTTTGTCTCTGTACCTGTTATAGTTAATTCGGGATCCGCTTGTAGGTGCTCATCATCTTCATTTATTGATGCATCAAATTCTGAAAGCCCAAATTCTGAGTCATCAAGTTCAGAATCTTCATTTCCTGCAATGTCTTTTGCCATAGTGTTTGTCGCCTGGTTCTGCTGTTTATCATCGCTTATCCTATCTTCATGAAATAGGGGATGCTCTAAAATTTTTAAAGTGCCGTTTTTAAGTTTTGCTCTAAAAAACCTATTTCCGTTGACTGTTAAAGTCACACGACCCTTATCGCTTTTTGGATCGAGGCTGCAAAAATCCAAGATAAGAAAATCTCCGACATTAATTTGTCTCCAAGTCGAAAGGGGGAGTAAAACTCTGCCTACTTCTAAAGCAATAGGAATTTGAATTTTTGCACCAAGTTCCTCTCTTAAAGGAATATCGAGGGTCCTTATAGCATATTTTTCTTTCCAGGATTGTCTAAATTCATCTGAAATGATAAGACGGAAAATAAATGTGCTATCTTCTAGCGAAAATGAAATGTCCTGACAGAGGCTTCGTTCTTTGCTTAATAGTTCATTGATAGTTTCTTCTGAACCTGTTGTTTTTTCTGCAACATGTGGATTTATTGTTTTATCAAAATTGCATTGGTTGAAGATATTAATCATTTCATAGCTTAAAAAATGAATGAATCCATTTTGAAAATCAGGATCAATTACATCCAAAGGCTCTTTTTGTTGTGAAATTAACAGTGACATCAATAAGTTAATGTCATGTTTTGCAATGACAGCAGAAAGGTCACCGTTGAGGCTTGGTATTTGAAAATTGATGGGGATTAAATCTTCTCCAAGAGCTGCAAATAAATCTTCAGAACTCCTCCACTGTAGCACTAAGGGTTTAACCTCAATGTTTTGAGTTTGAAAAGTTTTTTTTAGATTTTCATTGAATTGCTCCCAAGGAAAAATGGGTGGAAAACCTAAAAGGGGAATATCATCTTGTTGCAAAAGTGAAGTTGGAACTTCTTTTAGCCATTCGTAGGGTAGTGTTGTACTGCTCACAATTTTTGCCTTAGCTTAAGTTTTCTAAAGAATGACACAAATGGGGTATCACTTGTCAATGCAAATTATGAGTTGCTCCATGTTTTTTTTTGACACAGAGATCACCGAGAAAAAAAGAGAGATATTATTGAGAGGTTTGTTTAACAAGCCTCTCAATAATATCTCTCTTTTTTTCTCTGTGATCTCTGTGTCAAAAAATGCTTTTATTAACGCTGTTGTTTTGGCTTATCTTCGCCGCCACTACCTTCTTCACCCTGTTTTTGCTGTTGCTTACCGGGTTGAGCGGCATCGCTTATTATAGGACGATGCTCAAGTTGTGTTGTTGCAACAATGGTTTGTACGACGTAGCCTTTTTCACTTAAAGCAACAAGCAACGCTTCACGGTTTGGAAGGGCGTCGATAAAGTTTTTTGCTTGAACAGTTAAATTCTCAAAAGATAAATTCAATTGTCCATGAGCTGTGTCAAACTCAGAGATAACCACAACAGTACCTTTAAAAACACCCGGCATATTTAGAGTTACGACAGTATCTGACTGCCCTTTTGTTTGAATGATGGTAAGTTTATCAATCAATTCTACCACAATATCATGAATCGGTGAGTTGACAGGGGTTG
Organism: Chlamydiia bacterium; assembly: GCA_038257035.1. Classification (GTDB taxonomy): domain Bacteria; phylum Chlamydiota; class Chlamydiia; order Chlamydiales; family Parachlamydiaceae; genus JBBSJT01. The sequence goes on along the minus strand of JBBSJT010000112.1, from coordinate 1,097 downwards.
TCTGTTCTACTTTTGCTCCCGCATTCAAATTGATTTGATTGGTTGGGGTAATAGGCGCGTTTGTGTTAATGATTGATATATCACTTTGAGCTGTCGCATATTCAGAATTAAATTTCCCTTTTTTTGCCAAAGACTTTGCATCATCCGCATTCGATAATTTTCCAAAAAGGACTGAAGGTGACTCGTGAACTTCTTCTTTGACTTCCTTCAAGATATTGCTTTTTTCAGCCATATCAGCACTTAAAGAGGCTTGTAAAGCTTTTTCTTCTGATGTTTTGCCAGCAGATTCAAAAATAGACATGGTCGATGCTTTTTTTACTTCTTTTTTAGCATTCAGGCCTGAAAATAAAAGCATTGCAGAAGCTTTTTCACCAACTTCCACATCCTCTTTTGATAAAAGCTTACCGGATTGGCCTTCATCCTCTTCACTCAAAACATCTTTAAACTCTTTTTGAGCATTGACAGGCTTTTTAGGCTTTGCTTGGCTAGATTCTGAAGAAGCTGATACACCGTCGGAACGGTTGGTATTCGCCGCAACTTTTAATGTATTGTTATCTGGATTCATAATTTCTCCTTAAGCAAAAGCTTAAAAATTTTCACTTTTTCTTAGATTGGTGATGAAAATGACATTTCCAAGTTCATCCATCTCACGACCTTCAATAATTTCCATTTCTTTTCGCATCTCTTTTTTCCAGTCGATGCGGTGCGTTTCAAGTTTATCAACTTCTTGTCTTTTACGGTTTAAATCTTGTTTAGCAAGCTCCAAGTTTTTTTTGGCTGCTTCAACTTGAAGTTCCTGATCTTTTACTTTTTTATCTTCTATGACCAGTTTTTCCTGAACAAGTTTTAAATAAGCCTTCATTTGCTGGATTTTTGTCGATGTTGTCCCAAGGTCCATTTCCTCACGCATCTGAAAAAGCTTTGCCCGATAATGATTTCTTACTTTTTCTCTTTCAAGTTCTCTTTCACGAAGTTTTTTTTCTTCGTTTTCCAGGGCGATCTTCTTTTCTTTGACCACTTGTTCAGCGTTTTCCACCCGTCTTATTTTGACTTGTAGAATTTGAGCTAATGGATAAACCGCTTGTGCCATAATTTTT
>JBBSJT010000111.1:0-6907 GCA_038257035.1 Chlamydiia bacterium | reverse complement strand
TTAAGGATATACTAGAGATTGATATTATCCTGCCTGATCTTGGCCAGCGAAGCGAAGCGGAGCGATCCTGAATATCCTGAAAAAAATCGAAGGTGCTAAATTAATAGGTTTAATGGGATTGAACCTTTTCATTTTTTCAAGTAGCACCAGTATATACACTTGTATTTCTCTTGTTCTCCTAAGATGTCTCGTGTTAAATAAAAACGTGGACACTACTTACCGAAGACTTTTATGAGGCGGCGGCAGGCTTCTTCAATGTCTTCCTTATGCCCGAATGCGCTAAAGCGAATAAATCCATTTCCACTCGGCCCAAAGCCGCTTCCCGGTGTTACAATGATATGTGCCTTTTCCATGATTTCGTTGAAAGCATCCCAAGAGTCCCTTCCCGGGAATTTTGTCCAAACAAAAGGTGTAAGACAACCAAAAGTTTCAAATTTTAAGTTTTTTAATGTAGTTTCAATAAGTTTTGCATTATCTAAATATCCGTCCATTGTTTGACGCATTTCATTAAATCCCTCTGGTTCAAGAGCTGCAATTCCACCGCTCATGGCAATGTTTGAGGCACCATTAAAAAAGGTGGATATAAGCCTGTCCCAATCTTCTTTTACAGATTTTCCATCATCATATTTTAATTCTTCAGGAATCACGCACCATCCAAGACGAACACCTGTAAAACCTGCAATTTTTGAAAAAGAATTGATTTCTATGGCGACTTCCTTAGCTCCCGGAATCTCATAAATGCTTTTTGGTAAAGCCGCATCTTTAATATAAAGGGCGTACGCTGTGTCAAAGATAATGATAGATTTTTGTTTTTTTGCAAATAATACTAATTCTTGCAATTGCTCTTTTGTTGATACTGCACCGGTTGGATTATTAGGAGAGCAAAAATAAATCAAATCTGTTTTAGCTTCAAGTTTTGGAAAAAAATTATTTTCGGGGGTACATTGAAGATAGGTAATACCTTTATATTGATTAGAAATTGTGTCAAAATCTCCTGTCTGTCCAACAATCACAGAAGTGTCTACATATGCCGGATAGGATGGGTCTTGAACAGCAATTGTGCATTTATCTCCAAATAATAATTGGAGCCTTCCAATATCGCATTTTGCACCATCGGATATAAAAATTTCATCAGCGGAAAATGCAGAATGGTATATTTTCTCTGAGATTTTTTCGCGAAGCTTAACGCTCCCTTGCTCAAACCCATATCCAGAGTAGCCCTCTTTTGTTCCAAGGCCTTTAGCAAAATCAACAAGTCCGGCATTAATTGTCGGTGTGATCGGCTCTGTTGTGTCTCCTACTCCAAGGCTGATCAATTTCGCTTCCGGGTGTTTTTCTAGAAATGCTTGTTTTCTACGAGCGATTTCGGGGAAGAGGTAGCTGCCTGCCAATTTTTCTAAATTTTCGTTTCTTTTTACCATTTTTTTTCCATTAATATAATTTATTTTACCAATATGACGTTGGTGAGGGACTTTTTTACCGCGAAGGCCGCGAAGAAGCGCGCCTCTTCGCGTTTCTTCCCGCTCCTTGGCGCGCTTCTTCGCGGTCTTCGCGGTAAAAAAGTCACTCCCTAACGCTATACTAATGCAGCAAACTCCATGTAATTTGCTAGCACGCCCTTCAAGATAATCTCATTTTCAGGCTCAAGCTCGGTTAGGGGCAATCTGCAAGACCCTACATTCATTCCAAGATGATTCATGGCAAATTTTATTGGAATGGGATTTGTCTCTATAAAAGCTGCTTTAAATAAAGGCAAAAGTTCGTAATGCAATTTTCTTGCAGCTTCAAAATTGCCAATTGTTAAAAGGTTGGTCATTTTTTTAATCAATCCAGGAATAAGATTGCTAACTACTGAAATCACTCCATGTGCGCCTATTGCCATTGAGGCAAGCGTTAGAGCATCATCTCCGGACAATAGACAAAAATCTTCGCGCTGCATGACAATAGACTGATACACATCCATCATTTGCGTTAAACTACCGGATGCTTCTTTTACGCCTATAATATTTTTAATTTCACTTAAATTTTTTAAAGTTTCAGTTGATAAATTCTGTCCAGTCCTTCCTGCAATATTATAAACTATAATTGGTATGTCACAAGCGTCGGCAACAGCTTTAAAATGCTGATACAGCCCTTTTTGGGTCGGTTTATTATAATAAGGAGTTACAATGAGTGCGCAATCAGCCCCTAAATTTTTGGCTTGAGCTGTATTTTTAATTGTTTCTTCAGTGGAGTAGGAACCTGTACCGACTGTTAAAATGGCAGGTTTTAAAGCTTTTCTGTTCTCATCTACAGCAATTTTGATGATTGATTCTTTTTCTTCTTTTTTCAAAGTCGGAGTTTCACCGGTGGTTCCAAGAACGACAAGTCCATCGATATCATTTTCTAGCTGAAAGCGAATCTGTTGTTTTAAAAAACTCTCGTTTAAAAGTCCTTTTTCATCAAAGGGGGTGACCAATGCGGTATGTACGCCAGTTATTTTATGCATATGTCTCCAAAAGATCGTTGATTGTAAAAAAGCCTTTTTTTCCTTGTAGCCATCTTGCTGCTAGGATTGCGCCGTTTGCAAAACCTTCGCGGTTTCTTGCTTGATGGGAAATTGAAATGGTGTCACTAGGGGAGTCGAAAATCACGTGATGTTCGCCAGGATTTGAGCCCACTCTTAAAGATGCAAAATGCAATTCATTAGGCTCAATGCTTCTATCGTCTAAGTCATAAATAATTTTGGTTTTTCTATCTAAATTATTTAAAAGTGCTTGTGCTATAGCTTTTGCAGTGCCGGAGGGTGTGTCTGCTTTTTGATTATGATGAATTTCAAAGCCGGCGACATCGTATTGATCAAATTTATCGATGAGGTTAGCTGCTTTTTTCACAATTTTTAAGAAAATATTAACACCTATTGAAAAGTTTGGAGCATAAACAAGTCCAATTTTATGCATTGATACAAGCTCTTTAACAAGATCCAGATGATCATACCAACCTGTTGTTCCAACAACTACCGTTTGATTCAATTCTGCTAATTTTTTGATGTTGCCAAGGATGCACTTAGGGTGGCTAAAATCGATGCACACATCGGCTCCATTCAAATTTTCTTTGGTAATTTCTTTTTTTGAATCAATTCTGGCTACAATTTGCTCTTCTTGTTGCAGTGCCATTTCTTCTATCAAACGACCCATTTTTCCGTAACCAATCAATGCTATTTTCATAAAAATCCTTGTAGTTTAAATGCGAGTGTGGCCCTTTTTTTGTAATTTGGGACGGTTCTGACATAACCACCCCTTAAGTCCTATAAACTCGCTAAATGCTATCGGCAATGATTGCTTCCCATAAATTATCCATTTGCAACCTTTGTTTTACTGTTAACTGATGGAGAATAACAAAACAATCATCATTAGCATTAAATGCGCTTTTTGTCCAGTTGGCAGAGCCATTTACCAAAATATTTCCATCAATGTAAAGAAATTTATGATGGAGTAATCCCGGGCCCTTATTTACTTTAAGCGAAACGGTTGATTTATTCAATATTTCAAATATTTTAAGACAACAACCCTTTGAGGATGTGTTGTCTAAAGCTACATTTACCTCAACGCCTTTTAAACTTGCAGCAATCAACTCTTTTGCAAAATCTTCCCTTGTAAAAGTAAACATGGCAACATGAATTGTTTTTTTTGCTTCACGAATTAACTGCTTGATTCTTAGATGTGCTGTTGACTCGTCCGGTAAAAAGAAAACTTCCACAAGCTGTTGCCCGATAATTAAACTTTTTTTTGGCAATTCACTTATATTTTTATTCAAGCCAAGGCTTTCAGCTTTTTCGGTCACATAGCTGCATAAAGCTAAACTTTCAAATGCCAAGCATAAATTCCCATGCATTTTTAAAGATGCTGAGGTCATATTGGCAGAGCCTATAAAAGTTAAGTGATCATCGATCACCATAATTTTTAAGTGCATGAGACCGGGACCTGCTCTTTTTAAGATTTTTACCTTATCGCCAATTTTTTTTTCAATATTATAAGAAATTTGATCGTGGCAAATGATCGTTACATTTACCCCCTCTTCACTTTTTTTACGAAGGGCCTCTATCACATATTTATCAGTAATAGAATAGATCATCACAAGGATGGATTTTTTAGCACTATTGATGGCTGATACATAAGTTTTTGTTAGATCGGAGCGAGTTTGATTGGAAAAGAGAATGGCTTCTTGACCATCTTTTGGAATCTCTATGCGATCGATTTCTTGCTTTAAAAAACCGATGAAGGCCATCATCAATAGAGCCACACACCCTATCAATACCCTTGACCCAATCTTCATTATTTTCTTATCCACCACAAACACCTTTATTTATATATTTGGTTCTACTCCAAAATGAAAAAATATGCCTGTCTCTTATGTTCACATCAATAATATTTTTTACAGGATATGCACGATCGCTACGCGGCACGATAAGCAGGATAATATCAGCCTTAAGTAATACAGGAGGTTGATATTATCCTGCTTATCATGCCGCGCAGCGATCGTGCATATCCTGTAAAAAATCAAAGATGTTATATTTAGTAGCTTTATTAACATTGCAAGTTTTATTTTCCATTAGCACCAGTAGATACCGGTAAGTAGGCCTTTTTTTAACGCAAAGATGCAAAGAATTAAAATAAAAGTTTTTGCATAGCAAGGTTTCATTTCATCTTTGCGTCTTTGCGTCTTTGCGTAAAAAAACGCCTACCTATCGCGATAAGCAATTCTCTGTGTTAAAAAAACTTTATAAGGTGCGGACAGGGCTGTTGATTTCGATGAGGGCCTGCTTCAAGCCCGTAAACCGCTTTCGTACTTCATCGTTTCTTACCGCAATGGAAATGGCCTTTTTTGTACCGACTAGCACCACAAGGCGCTTTCCTCTTGTAACCCCGGTATATAATAGATTTCGATAAAGTAATTTAAAGTGGGTCGTATGAATAGGAATAATGATGCAAGGGCATTCACTGCCCTGATATTTATGAATGGAAACAGCATAGGCTAAAACTAGTTCATCAAGGTCAGAATACTCATAAATAACATCACGGCCATCAATGGTAACAATCAGCTGCTGATCGACTGCATCAATTCGTGTGATTTTTCCGATGTCACCATTAAAAATTTCACGTTTATAATCATTTTTAATTTGCATCACCTTATCGCCAACCGCAAATCTTTTTCCTGCACGAAAAATTGGTTCATTTTGCCCATTTAAGGTTTCTTGCAAGACTAAATTTAAATTTTCGGTGCCAATAACACCTTTTCGCATAGGCGCTAGAACCTGAATATCATCGAGAACATTAAAATTATATTTTCGAGGCAATCTGATAGATACAAGTTGAATGATATTTTTTAAAACAGCTTCCGGCTCTTCTGCTTCTAAAAAGAAAAAATCGCTGTCTGACAAATTTCTAACATCAGGAAATTCTCCCTGATTGATTTTATGAGCATTCACAATAATTCTTGACCCGGCGGCTTGCCGAAAAATTTCAGTCAATTGCGTCACACACAAGCAATTTGAAGCAATCATGTCTTTTAATACATTTCCTGGGCCAACACTTGGAAGTTGGTTGATATCGCCAACAAGTATGAGGCGCGCATGTGGTGGAATCGCTTTTAGAAGGCTGTTCATGAGTAAAGTATCGATCATGCTGGATTCATCGACGATAATCAAATCACATTCAAGGGGAGTTTTGCGATTTCGTTTAAATCCACCGGTTTTATAGTCAAATTCAAGAAGGCTATGGATTGTTTGGGCTTTTTTACCTGTGATTTCGCTCATCCGTTTGGCAGCACGTCCAGTTGGTGCTGCAAGCAAAATGCCCGATGTTAATTTTGAAGAAATCGACAAGATGGCATTTGTAATGGTACTTTTCCCGGTTCCAGGACCTCCTGTTATAATATGTACTTTTTGCTCTAAAGAGCGCATTACGGCAACTTTTTGATTCTCGGCAAGTTTTATGTTTAAATGCGTCTGCACCCAATCCAAAGCTTTTTCGGTATCTATTGTTCTAAGGTTGCAAGGATGATCCATTAATTTTTTAACTTCCCTTGCAATTCCAACTTCTGCAAGAAAAAGAGGTCTGATCCAGATGAAATTCACTTTTGCATTTCCATAAATTAATTCAAAAAGTTCAATGCGTTCATCATCTTTTAAAAATTTAATTCTTGCCTCAATCAATTCCCTTTTCGAATCGAGTATTTTTTCTGCCTCGCCCAAAAATTCTTCAATAGGGTAACAAACATGACCATCGCTTGATAATTCAGAAAGGACATATTCAATGCCGGAATCAATTCTTTGAGGAGCATCCTTTTCAATGCCTAATTTAAAAGCAATTTCATCTGCTGTTTTGAACCCGATTCCAAAAATATCCTTGGCCAAACTAAAAGGGTTTGCTTTAACTTTTTCAATGCTTTTTGCGCCATACGTTTTAAAAATTTTTTGTGCATAAGATGGACTTACACCATTGACTTGTAAGAAAATGATAATTTCACGGATGATTCTTTGTTCAACCCAGCAAATTTTGATTCTTTCGACCCTCTTTTTTCCAAGTCCTGCAATATCATGGAGTTCATCCGGGTTGTTATCGATAATATTCAGAGTGTCGGCACCAAATTTTTCGACAATGCGTTTTGCATAGACTGGGCCGATCCCTTTGACAAGGCCGGAACCTAAATATTTTGTAATTCCAAGAACATCTGATGGGGCTTCTGTACGGTAATGATCCACGCTAAACTGGTAACCATGAATTAAATGCTGTTTCCATTCGCCAAAACAGCGAATGGTTTCGCCTGGTAAAATGGTAGGCAACAATCCAACAATACAAACCAAATCCTTTTTGCTGGAAATTTTAAGCTTTGCAATTGTATAACCATTTTCCGGATTTTGAAAGCT
>JBBSJT010000110.1:0-6922 GCA_038257035.1 Chlamydiia bacterium | reverse complement strand
TTTGCCCTGAAAAATCGTCTTCCAGGCTGAAGGCCTGGTTTTTAATAGCCTAGGGCATCGCCCTAGGAATGATATTGTATAAAATGCAGGCTGTAGGCCTGCTTTATAATTATCCTAAAATACTTTGTTTAAGCAACTTACCCCTTAGCTTAATGCGCATGCGCATCCGCGACTAACAAAAAACGACTAGTAGCTTTTAGTTATAACTTTCTACCTTAGTAAAACAATCTTTAACCACAGGATGTGTTTTTTAACAAGAGAGAAAACATACCCTGAGGTAATAATTATTTTCAGATTGCGCGCAGAACATGTATATTATTGTTTTCAATTGTGTCCGTGGGTGGACTTGATAGATATGTAGCGTAGGTTATAACACGAAAGGTTAGTACCTACGCTACGAGGAATTAGATCTTGATGAAACCTTGGCCAGGCTTGTTGCCAGGACCACCAGGAGACATACTCTGAGGCTTCGAATCTTTAGCTGAAGTATCTTCACGACCTTCAGAAATTTCGGCACAGATTTTTCTCCATTTTTCAACAGTCTCAACGTAAAGAGGAGCAAACGCTCTTAATGCGGATGAAACAGCATGTTCCATATCAATTGTGCAGTGCATTAAAATAAGTTCTTCTTTAGTAGCTACACCAACGCCGCCGCCTGCCATTTGACCACCAAGCATGGAACCTTCTAAAAGGCGCTCATAAAGGCGTAGTAATGTTTTTGCATCTTTTGGAAGACCGTCTAAAAGCGGAGAATAAAGATAGAGACGCTTTGAATTAGGCTCATAAGTTAAATGAAGGGAAAATTGATCGTCGATCCCTAAAATACACGTGTTGTTTTCATCAAACTCAAGATTGTCAAGGTTAAGTTCTTTGCCGAACTCCTTGAGATTGGCTCTAGCATTTTCTATAGACATGTGTTTGACCTCCTAAAGGCATTGTACTCAAAATTTAATTTTATCAGAAAGACTGATTATATTCAAGAATGCATATAAGCAAACAGGTTTGCTTTTATAAAACAGCTCGTGTAAATCAGAATTCACATTTGTTTTTATTTTACCTAAAAAAATAATTTTTGATCAATTCTTTTAGAGTTTTTTTTCTAAATAAAGAAAAAGAGTTTGCACTTTTTCAGTCCGATGGATTATAAAACCAAAAAAAGGGTGGTTCATGAATGTAAGTGTAGGTTTTCCAGAACCTTTTGGTGCCTATCGATCTGAAAATGGGGTGAATTTTTCACTTTGCTCTAAATCGGCACTCAGTCTAACTTTATGCCTCTTTTCAGAAAATAGCGACTCCCCTTTTACTGAAATTGTCTTTAATCCAGAAGTTAATAAAACTGGCGATGTATGGCATCTCTTTGTGCACGACCTTGCACAAAATTTAAAATACGCCTATCGAATAGACGACCGAATTAATTTTTTATTAGATCCTTTTGCAAAGGCAGTGAGTAGAAAAAAAGAGGGAACTGACCTCTTTTATGTTGGTGCGATCGATATGAACTTTGCTTTTGATTGGCAAGGTGTTCAGAATCCATCAATACCAATAAACGATCTTATTATCTATGAAATGCACGTAAGAGGATTTACAAAAGATGCATCAAGTGAAGTTACCAATAAGGGCACGTTTTTAGGACTCATTGAAAAAATTCCTCATTTAAAAGAACTTGGCATCAATTGTGTGGAACTCATGCCTGTACAAGAATTCAATGAAAGTGAATGTCTTGAATTCAACCCATTAAACAACAAGCCCTTGTGTAATTATTGGGGCTATTCTACCCTCAACTTTTTTAGTCTTCATTCTCAATTTATTAAAGATCAAAACAATTCAATCGTTGAATTTAAAACAATGGTTCGAGAGCTGCACAAAAATGGAATTGAAATTATTCTGGATGTTGTTTTTAATCATACCGGTGAAGGCAATAAATGGGGACCAACAATTTCATTTAAGGGCATTGATAATGATATCTATTACATCATGGATGCAGATAATGATTATGCTAATTATTCAGGATGTGGCAACACCGTTAGCTGTAACCGGCCCGTCGTTGCAAATTTTATTTTGGAAGTTTTGCGATATTTTGTTATAGAAATGCATGTCGATGGATTTCGATTTGATTTATCCACGATCTTGTGCTTGGATAAAACAGGAAATTATCTAACATATGCCCCATTAATTAATTTTATATCGGAAGATCCGATTTTGGCAAATGTAAAGCTTATTGCAGAACCGTGGGATCCTTCAGGTCACTATCAGGTGGGTGGATTTTACGCATCGGAAGTTCGCTGGTCTGAGTGGAACGGTAAATACAGAAATACTGTCCGCGGATTTATAAATGGATTAAGAAAAAACCAAAGTTTGTTTGCCACAAGAATTTGCGGTTCTGAAGATCTTTACAACAACAGAACCCCTTTTACAAGTATCAATTTTATCACCTGTCACGATGGCTTCAGCTTGAAGGATCTTGTCACTTATAACCACAAACATAACATAGAAAATGGCGAAGAGGATCGAGATGGCCTTAACGAGAATTTGAGTTGGAATTGCGGTTTTGAAGGTGAAACAACAAATCAAGAGATTGTCGATCTAAGAGATCGCCAAATGAAAAATTTTCATTTTACTTTGATGATTTCCCAAGGCATTCCCATGCTACTTATGGGTGATGAATATGGGCATACAAAAAAGGGAAATAACAACACTTGGTGCCAAGATAACGAATTAAACTGGTTTCAGTGGGGTTTGCTTGAAAATAACGATTTTTTCACTTTTTATAAAAATATGATTGCCTTTCGAAACAAATACTCCATTTTTAGACAGCAAACTTTTTTGACAAGCGAAGATATAATTTGGCATGGTTTTTATCCTTATCAACCCCAATTTGGATATGAGCAATCATTTATTGCCTTTACTCTAATTGATCAAAAGTCCTCTATAAGCTTTTACGTCGCCTTCAATACAGGAAAAGATCACGCCACCATCACGATACCTTCAGCACCCAATTCAAGCCAATGGCATTTGGTTGTCAACACTGCTGCCAAATACCCCGATGACTTCATCGAACAAGAGAAGCGTGTCCCTATAACGGACAATACATTCACGATGGCCTCCCACTCCGCTATACTGCTGATCTCTAGTTTTGCCTAGCGTTTTTTTTTAACACCGAGAACAAGAGAGGAGCAAGAGAGAAAGATGAGAAGTCTTCGAATCCCCAAACATGTAATTTTTTACACGAAGATACGAAGATATGAAGACCAGCAGTAATTAATGAGGTTGGGATTTTTTAACGCAAAGACGCAAAGGCGCAAAGATAAAATGAACCTCAGGCCTTAAAGAACTTTATTTCAATTCTTTGCGTCTTTGCGCCTTTGCGTTAAAAAATCCCACTTTTGTGAATTCTTAAAGGTCTTACTAGTCTTCGTATTAAAAAAATCTAATGCTTAAGGATTCCAAGACCTCTCATTTTCCTCTTGCAGCCCCTCTGTGATCTCTGTGTTAAAAGAAAACGTGAGCATCAAATGATGAGCATGGCGTCGCCGTAGGAGTAGAAACGGTATTTGTCCATGACTGCCTTCTTATACGCTTCCATGACAAGCTCGTAGCCTGCAAATGCTGATACCAGCATCAGTAGGCTTGAGCCCGGAAGATGGAAATTGGTCAATAGATGATCCACGTACTTAAATTTATAGCCTGGATAAATAAAAATGTCTGTTTCATGAGAACCTGCGCTAATTATGCCTTGATCATTTACAGAAGACTCCAACGATCTGCAACAGGTTGTACCTACACAAATCTGTTTTTTATCTTTAGGTTTACTGTTAAGAGCAATTGCCGTTACATCGCTAATTTCAACTTTTTCATGATGCATGCGATGTTGTCTGATATCATAAACCTGAACAGGTCGAAAAGTCCCTATTCCAACATGCAAAGTCACAAAAGATTTGGAAACACCTTTTGCTTCAAGATCATGGATCAGTTCGTTCGTAAAATGAAGTCCTGCGGTCGGTGCTGCAACAGCACCCGTTTTATTAGCATAAACAGTTTGATAACGTTCTTTATCAACTTCATTTTCAACACTTCTTTTAATATAAGATGGAAGCGGAATTTGTCCATATTTGTCTAGAAGTGTTTCAAAATTATCAGATTGGCAATAAAATTTGACAAGCTTTCTGCCATCATCAAGTGAATCTAAAATTTCAGCAAAAAAATCATCACCAAAATGTACCTTATCATTAACTTTAAGCTTTTTACCGGGCTTTGCAAGCACTTCCCAAATGTTTTCAATGCCGGGCAGCCGATTTGTTAAAAAAATCTCTGCCACGCCACCTGTTTGCCTTTTGCCAATTAGCCTTGCCGGGATCACTTTTGTGTCATTAAAGACCAAACTGTCCCCTTTTCCTAAAAAGTTTTTAAGTTCGCAAAATTTCATTTCAGAGAAATTTTGCGAACTACGATCGATCAGCATTAGCCTTGAATGATCCCTTGGGTTGCAAGGGTATTCTGCGATCAACTCTTGAGGTAGATCAAACTGATAGGACGAAAGCAAATGTAAATCTTTCGACATATTAATCCGTTAACTGCAAAGATGTTCCGGGAAATGCTTTTTTAAGAATTTCTGCCGCATCTTTTCCATTTTTTGCTAAATTTTCAGCATCGTTTAAGGAAATTTGAGCAAGTTTAATTTCTGATTTATTCTCTACAGCAGATGCCATCCAGCCTGCAGGGAATGGATTTAGTCCTTCAGCTTTTCTTGAAGCGCTCATAACCATTTGTCTTGTTGCATTAATTGCACGAACAATTGAACTTGTAGGTTTAACAGAAGCCTCACCATAATAATTCACATTATGGGCATCTACTGACCAGTAAGGGCTTTTGGATTTTGTCGCACAAAAAAGAGCATTGGTTCGTTCTGCAATTGCAATTGCAGCTGACATCTCTTCGGGTAAGGCTCCGGGATATTTTACTGAAAGAACAGAATTTAAATAATCGTCCAAAACAACTTCGTTTACAATACTGATTTTATCGTCAATTGCATAAACATAAATGAATCCACGATATTGAATACCATCAATAACAATTGTAGTTGTATCTTCTTCAGGAGCGATTAAAAGCTGATAAATCCCCGGAAACTCTTCGCCCCAGCGTACGCCTTCGCTTGCTGCCTGTACAGGTTTTCTTTTTCCAAGAAATCTTGCACTGATGTGTTTCTTTTTGTGCGGATCATAAAGTGAATATTTCCCTCTAATTTCCAACATGGCACTTGGTTTGTCATCCACGATCAAAACTTTAATAGTTTTTGGGTCGGGTGCTACTTCACTTGGAAAAAAATAATCCCAAATTGAAGCATCTACATTACCTGTAATGGGCATTAGAGCTAATAAGAACATCGATACTCTTGCAATCATGATATTTCTCCACGTTTTGTTTTATTTAAATGCGATACGCCAATATCAGTCACTTCTCGGCCGCGCAGCGTACGCTTTATAAGTCCTTGCATGATTAAATAAGGCTCATGCACCTCTTCAATAGTATGACTTTCTTCTCCAACGGCCAATGCAATGGTGTTTAACCCTACAGGTCCACCGTTGTAATGATGAGTCATCACTTCCAAAATTTTCAAGTCAATTTCATCAAGCCCCATTTCATCGATGGCAAGCATTTCAAGTGCTTTTTGAGCAACTTCCAAATTCACAATATTGCCTGATTTAATTTGAGCATAATCCCTCACCCAGCGCAATAAATTATTTGCAATTCTTGGCGTGCCTCTTGAGCGTCTTGCAATTTCCATCGCAGCAGCATTATCCATCTTTAAATTCAAAATTCTGGATGTTCTCTGGATTACCTGTACCAAGATGGAAGGGTGGTAATAATCGAGTCTTGAATTAAAACAAAATCTAGATCTTAAAGGCGCACTTAAAAGTCCAACCCGGGTTGTGGCACCAATTAAGGTAAATTTATTCAGTTTGACTTGTACGCTTCTTGCTGAGGCACCGGAATCGATCATGATATCTAAAACAAAATCTTCCATCGCAGGGTACAAATATTCTTCAATCACTCGGCTTAAGCGATGAATTTCATCGATAAATAAAACATCGCCCTCTTTTAAGTTTGTCAATACCCCCGCCAAGTCGCCTGCCTTTTCAATCACAGGTCCTGATGTAACAACTAGATTTGTTCCCATCGTTTTGGCTAAAATACAAGCAAGTGTTGTTTTACCGAGCCCCGGAGGTCCACTTAAAAGACAATGACCAAGGGGTTCGTTTCGTAGTTTTGCAGCACCAAGCAGAATTTCCAAACGGTCGCGCACAGTATCCTGCCCCACAAAATCATTTAAAGATTGCGGTCTTAGCGGTACTTCAAAAACTATATCTTCCTTAGTGAGGGAAGATTCAATGAAACTTTTTGGCATCTCACTCATTTAAGCAAATAATCCAATTGCGTTTAAGAAAACAAACATAATTAAAATGGGGGCTCCATACTTAAAACTAAACCAAAAATAGTTCTTCACAATTGGATGTTTGGTAAACATCCCCATCGTGCCTTCGCTCAAAGCCCTAATACCTAATTTTGTACCCCATGCCCAACCAACCAACATAACGGCTGCAAAACCACCCAGAGGAATTAGCACGGCGCTTGATATAAAATCCATTAGATCTAAAAAGGTTAGCCCAAACCACGTATAATCTTTTAATAGACTATACGACAAAGCGCTAGGAACGCCAAGTAAAAAAGAAGAAAATCCGGTAATTATTACAGCTTTTGATCTCTTCCAACCATGTTCATCTACAAAATAGGCAATAGCAGGCTCTAAAGCCGATATTTCTGAAGTCAAAGCCGCAAGGGTTACCAGTAAGAAAAATAAAACTGCCAAAATGTAGCCACCCGGAATTTGACTAAATGCCCAAGGAAGCGTGTGAAAGATGAGCCC
>JBBSJT010000109.1:0-7046 GCA_038257035.1 Chlamydiia bacterium | reverse complement strand
GATTAAAAGTTCTCTAATTGCGCATTTAGTCAAGCTTTTTTCATTTTCAATACATTTTTTTTATTTCTCTCAAGGCAAAATTGACCCATTTCGCTCAGCAGAGCAAAGGATTGAAGCTGTTATAAGATTTTCCTGTCCCATCTTTATTATTAAATAAATATTAGTTATCGGTCATGGTTCTCTTCGAGGTCTTTTTATAAAAGAATTTTGAGCCTTGCAGCTACTTTCTTTGCCTCATTATACTTTCCAAATGAGACAAGGCGAGACAATGTTATGCACGACCTTAATGGTCAACTTTTAAACGTCTTTACCTTATCATCGACTCGATTCTACTACTATTATTTCAAATACTTCCTGAAACAGGAGATCAAATAAAACACCTTCTTTAGGTCATTAATTCTAACTATTTAGTTTAATTCATTTCTTAAGCTGCTAATCCTATCTTTGCATTTTTGAGAGCTTGTTTCATCTGCTTTTTCATCTGTCGCTTCGCTACTTTTTGCAACTTATCAATTTCTTTCTGCTCTACATTACCAGCTTCAAAGGGCTTTTTATCTATCCACATTCGATGCATTATCACTGCTAATTTTCTACCTAATGCAACCATAGCCTTTTTATGGCCGTGTTTTTTCTTAATCTTAAGACCAAATAATTTTGGACGACTCCAGGTTTTAGTATTGTACATCATACACATTGCTGATTGGCATAATAATGCTCTTAACTCACCTGAACCAGTTTTCGATATCCCGCCAAGTTTTTGGGATTGTCCAGAACTATATTGTTTAGGCGTCATTCCTGCATACGCCCCGACTGATCTAGATTTTTTGAATCGAGATGGATCGTCTATTTCAAGCTTAAATGTCAGAGCTGTTACAGCCCCCACTCCGGGAATAGTTTTAAATAACTGAATATCTTCGTCTTCTTCTGTAATTATTTCAATTCTATTATCAATTTTCAAAATTTCTTCACAAATTACTTTATAAACACTTAGAAGGGCATTGATGCTTAAACAAATATCTGTATTTAGGTCTTTCAATATATTTAGAACATTTTCGGCAAACTTCTTTTCATTTTGGCTGCTTCCACAATTTAATTTTCCTTGCGTTTTCAACAAACCTCTGATGCAGTTGATTGTTTGTGTTCGTTGTTCAACAAGTAGTCTTCTAGAAGTTAATAAGGTTTGCTTTTCCATAACATGGTCTTGCTTTTGATATACTTCTTTGTAGTATCCTGTTCTTAAAGCGTTTGCGATTTCCTGTGCATCGTTTTTATCTGTTTTGTTAGTTCTTATTGAAATTGCTGCAGACATTTTTCTAGCATCTATACACACAACTGGTAATCCTAGCTGTTTAAGTTCTTTCGTTAACCAATGGCTGATGCCGCCACATTCATTAGCGACTTTTTCAACAGGTAAACCTGTTACAGAAATAGCATCTACAATAGATTTTGGGTTCGTTTCTACCTCAAATTCTTTCAAAATAATTCCATCTCGATTCATTATGCAAATAGATGTTGTTTTCAAAGAAACATCTAAACCTATATAATTGCTCATGGGCTGACTCCTAGTTTATAATCAAAGTCTGACTGCTTTGACTCATGGAGAGTTTAACTACTCCGCATAAACTTTTTAAAGTTTAATTTTTGGGAGCAGCCCACTTTTTCCAATCTAAGCGCGCGCAATTACAGTATGTTATGCACTTATGAAGAACTGTCCCCACATCGCTTAAATCTTACTGAGCAAGTGTTGCATGTCAAGATAAGCCCAATATTCAACAATTTGATTGTTTTGTATGCGATAAACGCTTACACCATTGTATGAAATAGTATTACCAGTTGGTTGTTTTCCCTTAAATTCGCCTTGATGGGTTCCTTCAGCATTCCACTGAATAATAACAATGTCGTTCTCATAAATCACTAAATCATGGGAAACTTGCAAATCAGGAAACCCTTTCAACCATACCTGTACAATATCCTTCATAGTTTGAATTCCGTGCAGATCATTTTTAAGGGCACTATGAATCACTACATTCTGATGAACGAACGTATCGATAACCCCCAAGTCCTTTTCATTCCAAAGCTTGTTTGAATATCTCTCTGCAATCTCTTTTATAGATGAATGGCTTACTGAATTCATAATATCATCCTACTTTATGGTTTAAAAAAAATTAACTATGGATGATAAGTCGTTTCTCATTAAAATACAATTTTATTATTGAGAGACGATTGGGGATAGTTCTGTGACGTTCGATCTAGACCCAGAACCTCAATTTTAAGAAAAATGTTCCGTTAAAATTTGTGCCACTTTTTTGCTTTTCATATTGACTTAAAGTCATTATGAGAATAAATTCTTTATTTAAAATTTCATCAAAATGCAACCGTTAAAGAACGAATACCGGAATTATGCCAGATCAGAAAATTGATTTATTTATCAAATGTGCGTCAAAAGTCATCCGTATCGAATTCATTTACGTTTGAGAATCTGCTTTCATTTCTTTCTGTTATATTGGAGATGCTGTTCTCGTCTCTTTCAGAAGGGTAATCCCTAAGTGCTTCTTTTCTATTGCTAGGGTCGATTTTATAGATTGTCGGATAACCTGAAGTTGGCGATAGTACATTGGGAAATTCAACGTCACGTGCATTTTCAGAGCGCATTTTAAAATGAGTTATGGGAATAGTAGGAGCTATAACAGTACTCTCTTTTGGTGAATAATAGGCAATATGATTTGCTACATTGGGCAACTCTTCAAAACCTTGACCTGTGGAACAACTTTCTAAAATAATTGTGGCTTTGGGTGCCAAATTCTGTAGACAAGATTTTTTTGGTAAAGGATCATAAATAGTTAGATTATTTGTATTATCAAGTTGCATGCCTCTTCGCTCACCATGCGCACGTATAATAAGAACATCAATTGCTATGCCATTAGCTTTCTCTTCATCTATGGCTCTGCATAAACTTGGAATATCAGATATACTTTTATATTTAGCATTGTGAGTTCTTTCGATTTGCTTAAACTCAAAAACGTCCGGTTGGAAAAATGTTAAAGCTAAAGCCCCATTATGGTCACTGCTTGCAGTTAAGATCAGCGCATTTGGGCGTTTGGTTTTTAAGCTGTCCGGAACTAATGTGACGATTTGTTTACAAACTTTTTGGGCTGTAGGATGCAGATTACATGCAGCTTCAGTAAGGTTAGAAACCCAACGATAAACAGTTTCAGGAGGAGAGCTCAATATAAAATTGGTAATCGGATCAATAAAAGTGTTAGTGTCCAATTGTTTTTCAGTGGATTTATTGTCTTTTGAGAGAAATTCGAAATGATAACTCTCTTGTTTGAAATTAACCTTTTCATGAAAGGAAGGTTTGAAAGGCAAGATCTCACTTTTGCGTTGTTTATTTTTTGCAATGTATTAGAAGGGCGATTTTCTAGAAAAGAAATGTTCCTAGAAGTTTGAAGAGATTGCATATATTGAGACGTTTTTTGCAATTCTAGTCCAGATATTTTAAACTGATCAAGTTTTGAACCCATCTGACTAACGGTGCTTGAGAGCTCATCGGGAGCTTGTTTTTTGGCTGTAAGATTCCATACATGCTGATTGGTTTCATTAACCCAATCAGCAGTTATGGTTGTAGATGTCATGTCAGATGAAAGTGTCATACTAATTATTTAAACCTTTGTATTTATTTTAATATTTTATCAACCCCGATTGTATATAGCAATGGAAAGTAAAAATATTTGCTAAACAAGCTTGAAGTTACATTGCAACGCTTTTTAAGTACCTTAAATTTATTATTTCCACCAAGTATCTTCATAAGGATTGAATTTGCCCATTGTTTCGAGGTTAGAAATGATGTTTTTCTCTGTAATACCCAAATCGTCTGCAACGATAGCTATTTTTTCCGAGGCATAATCTGTAACAACTCCCACACAGTCTCCGGGTGTTTTGCAAACTTGTAAAACTCCTTGGGCAATAGCACAGTGTGTTTCAAAACTAGGATTATCACATAAAAAAGCAGTATTATTCCAACACTCTTTGATCTCTTTGTTTTGTGCTAATTGAGTGACATGCTCTTGACCAATTATAGTGAGATCATGCAGTGCAAGAGGAATTGTGATGATTTTTGCGTGAGGGATCTGTTTCAAGCCAAAAGCCAAAGCTTCTCCTACACCAACAGAGCATGCACTGGAAATAACTAAATCTCTATGAGGATTTTCGCTTTCTTCATCTGGAGAGTTAAGCGCAATTTCACTTCCTAAGGCAAAGCTAAGAGAAGCGGTTTTTCCATATTTTGTGTGGATGAACTTTTCAGCAACTCCAAGAACTTTGCCTTCTACTTTTTTCTCTATAAAACCAACAAGCGTTTTCTCTTTTTGATGAAAAGAGGGCTTGGAAAGGGTAGATTTACCACTCAATTCCTTAGCGTTATCTATTCTTTGCATCGCACTGAAGCTTGTGGCAAAGCGATTTTCCGAGAAGGAGTTATTCGGAGCTGTTTGAAGGGATTGCATCAATTGAGATGTTTTTTGCAATTCATTTGCTGAAACTTTAAATTGATCAAGTTTCGACCCCATCTGATTGACGGAGCTTGATAGCTCATCAGGTGCTTGTTTTTTGGCTGTAAGATTCCATACATGTTGATTAGCTTCATTAACCCAATCAGCAGTAAGTGTTGTAGAAGTATTTGATGGTAACATTTTTAATCCTTTTTTATTAAAATGCGAAAGTTAATGTAAGTTTGGTGGTTGCTTTTGAACAAGTAACGCTAGCAGTCGCTGCCGAGCCCCCGGCCTTCATAGCTGCAGCCAAAATTTGACCACCAGCCCAGCAGGCCCCAATGATTAAGGCTATTGTCAGAAGATCTTTTAGTCCGCCTTTTTCGCGCTCATTAATGGCTTTTTCCGTTTCCTTAATGCCAGCTTGAAGACGAACATTATCAGCCTTGGCGCTTTCAACATTCTCTCCGATCACATTTAATTGATCTTGAAGCTCTTTTAAATCCCTATCGATTGCATCACCCCTTTCGTCTAGTTGTTGCTGGCGTTTTTTTATTTCAACAACTGCGGCTTCAAAGGCTATCTCCAGATTATCCAGTCGATTCTGCTTTGCAGCATGGTTTTCCAAAACTTGATTGTTTAGGGGGGTGAAGGCTTCTTTTACTGCACGATCAATATTTTCATTGATAGTCTGAATAGGGGTTGTTCGAATCTGGCGTCTATTTTCTCGATTTTTTTGTCTTTCTTGAATGCCCTTTATTGTATCTGCCAATGAAGGCTTAGCTTGAACAGGTTCGCTTTTTGTTAAACCGGGAATAATTGGGATTTTACGCAGTTTCTGAAAATCACTTTCTATTGTTTCATTTACAAAGTCTTGCTTGTAAACCTTTAGCCAACGCACCAGAAACCTCGCGACATCATGTGGTTCTGCTGTAAAGGGAGTAGGGTCTTCTGGGTTCAAAGGAGATCGACCTTTAAAAGGATTGGTTTCATTTGCAAGAAATAGACAAATATATTTGTAGCCGTAAGCCTTTTTATCATTTCCAAGAACAGTGTCCTCATCTAACGGTATCTTGAGTTCTGGAATTATCAGAATTTCTTCGAGCAGATCCACATATTTATCAAATACGGGACCAAGATCAATATTTTTTAAATTTAGAGCCTTTTCAAAATTTTGATACCATGTTCTTATCGTTTCAGTCAATTTATCATCTAGCTGTGATTTTGCTAAAAGCTCTCCGATTTCAGCTACATCCTTTCTCAAGGTTCTTTGGATTTGAAAGCGTGGATTGTGGACTTCTTGCACGCCAGGGTGATTTGTTGGTATTTCCATGTCTCTTCCTTAATTCTTAATATTTTGGTCTTAATTCTTCCATACGTTTTTCCCGTGCAACATCCACATAGGGCATTTCTCCTCGGACTGCATAAATACATACTTTTTCACCTGCTTGAGATGCAAAATTTTGAAATCGCGTTGGCTTTTTTAACTGTTCACGCAATTTTTCCATGTGAGCAAGAAGCTGATTAGTATGTTGATGCTGAAGAGCCAATTCTTTTTTAGCTTTTCCAACGAGAAACTTCATATTTTCAACATCTTGATCTGATGATTGCATCGCTAATTCGTTACGATTCACATCTGTTTGTATCTCCTCTAGGGATAAAGCCTCCACCTTTATTGCTGTGGATTTTGAAATTAGCTGCTCGGCTTCGGCCTGTGTTTTAAAAAGCACGTCCACAACATCCACGATCACTTGATCAATTTCTTGAACCCCGTGGGCGACCTTTTTTTCAAAAGCAGCATTAGGCATAAACCCCTTTTGACGGGCTTTAATGTAGGCCATTTTATCTAACAAATGTTGTCGATTATCTGGTCGATTATTTCTTGATGCGTCCAAGGAGTTCATAACTTTTCTCTAATAAAGGTAAATAATTTTTTTGTACTTCTTCAATTTTCTTGCCGGTATCATTGCAAAGCGTTTTCGTCGTCTTTAGCTTTTCATCTTGATCCGCCATTTTTTTATTGTTCAATTCTTGGCTTTCTTCGAGTTGTAATAGTTTCTGTCCGTTTCTTTCTAAAAATAATTCCAACTGCGCTTCCTGACTTTCAAAAGCTTTCTCGATTTGTTGAAGGACTTGATCAGCTATCTGGTAAATTTCCTTTTTTTTTTCTGCAAGTTTTTCTTCGAGTTTTTCCATGGAATTATTATTTTGCAGTTCATCAAATTCATCTCCCATAAAAGCTATTTCATCAAGGTAATCGTCGATGTTCATTTTTTCGGGAAGTAAAGAGATCAGAATTTTTTTAGCTTCCTTTTCAATGCCTGCCAGATGATTCAAACCCTCTTCGTCAAGTTCTGCGGTTAGCATCGCAGGCTGAATGACATCGTTAATCACCATAGCCATGGTCATTGAAGGCTCTTCATTATAAGTGGAAATGAAGAGTTCCATTAATTCTTTATCTTCAATAGAAAACAAGGGTGAGCTTAACTGTTTTTGAAGAAATTCTTCCGGCGTTTCGTTTTGCATGTGTGTACGCAACCTTAATATCTTTTGAGT
>JBBSJT010000108.1:0-7065 GCA_038257035.1 Chlamydiia bacterium | reverse complement strand
TAATTGCACAACATTCACAAACGTCATCTTACACGAAACTTTACTAATACCGGGTGAAGTTTTTAATTCCGATAAACTTGCAGCTACAGAAACTCGACTAAAAAACGTCGGTTACTTTGAAAGCGTCAACGTTTACGCTGTAAAAACTGATTGCAATAGTGGCCTTGGAGGCAATTACCGCGATGTTCATATTGAGGTTTGTGAAGCCAGCACAGGGCAAATCGGGGCTTCCGGCGGTTATAGTACTACAGAAAAACTCTTTGGTAGTTTAAACCTGACTGAAAACAACTTCAACTATAAGGGTTTAAGCCGTGTATGGTCTGAGGGTCTTCAAGCCATTAGAGGCGGAGGCGAATACGCAAATATTACAGCTACATTTGGTCAGAGAAGCCGAAGCTACGTTCTTTCTTGGACAAAGCCCTACTTCATGGACTCAAGATGGAGCGTTGGCTTTGAAATTGAAAATTCAAGCACACGTTATATATCGAGCGATTACAATATCCTTGCAAACGGCTTTACTTTACATGCCACAAACCAGCTTAATGCATTTACACGGGTTGGCTACCACTACCGTTTAAGAAATACCGATGTGCACGTGACAAACAGCGATTCAATTTCAAAACAAGAAAGAGAACAACTGCATAGTGATGGTATTATTTCAGCTTTGGGACTTAATCTAGTTTACGATTCAACAGATAATCCTTTAAGGCCTATGAATGGGTATAAATCAAGACTTGAATCAGAACTTGCAGGTGTTGGCGGTGACTACCAGTTTTTTGCCCTAGCCTATTTAAATAGCTATTATTATCAGCTAGATAAAGATAGCGTCATCAGATTTCAAGGTGATTTTAAATCCGTTACCCCGATTCTACAAACTCGTGCAGATAGAATTCCAATTGATGAGCGTCTATTTTTGGGTGGTGATAACACAATCCGCGGTTTCAAACCCTATAAGGTTGGCCCAGTATTTGACAATTCAAAAGATAAGAAAACTGGAAAAGAAATCAAAGGTGGACCAAAAGGTGGTATGTGCTTGCAATATCTTTCCATTGAAATTTCAAGACGCATAATGAGCAAACTAGACGTCTTTGCCTTTTGTGATTCAGGTCACCTCTCCTTCCATAACTTTGGCTTTGGAAGGATGTACACCTCAGCGGGTATTGGAGCTAGAGTACAAATTTTTCCTGGAAGCCCGCCTTTGCAGTTTGGAATCGGTTTTCCTTTCAATGCAAAAAGAAGAGGACAGGAAAAGCAATTTTTCTTAGAAGTTGGCGGGAAATTTTAAGAGTTTTAAGCGGGAAATTTTAATAGACCTCTTTCGGAATTTGCTTTGCTTAGTAAAATTAGAATTTTTGGAGCTTGTTTTTTGATAAATTTTGAGAGAATATTAGTTACATGGTCGAAAAATTTAGCGAAGAACAAGCCAAAAAAGGCAATTTTAATAAGCCGAATGGAATTTCGAAAGAGTCTAATTGTTCAAAACAAAAATATTAGGAGAATCACTATGAAAATTTTACGTTACCTTATCATCACAAGCATGGGGTTATTTGCTCTATCAACAGCTGAAGCTGCAACAACAGATACAGCAACACCCTTAAAAATAAGCGTTGTTAATTTTAAAACGTGTGTCGACCAGTCTAAAATTGGAAAAGAAGAACAATCTTCATTTGAAGCTCTAAGAAAACAGATGGAAAATGCTCTTGCTGACAAAGAAAAAATCATGAATGATTATGCCAATAAACTTAACGATGCTGACTACTTAGACAGTCTATCTCCTGAGGCTGAAACAGACTTAAAGCGTAAATCTCGTGCTTTAAATCAAGAGCTCCAACAGATTCAAGGACAATTTTACCAAACGCTTAGTCAAGCAAACATGAAAATTGTACAAAACCTGCAAGAAGCTGTGTCACAAGCCTCAAAAACAGTTGCTGAAAAGAAAAATATTGATTTAATCGTCAACGAAGAAACTGCCTTTTTCGTTAATCCAAAATATGATATCTCCTCTGATGTCATAGCGGAGATGGATACTCAGTATGATAACGAACAAGAATCTAAAAAATCTTAATTAAAAGGCAAAAAGGCGATGATGCAAAATAAAGAATTTTCCTTAAAAGAAATTGCAGAGTTAACTAAATCAACTCTTGTAGGAGATCCATATAAATGCATCCGCCATGTTGCCGATCTTGAAAATGCAAATGAAAACGACGCTTCGTTTCTTGCAAATCCCCTTTACATTAGGGCCATGGAAGGCTCTAATGCAGGTGTCATTTTTGTCAGTGACAAAATCACACTTGTTGAAAACAAAAACTTTCTTATCAACGAAAACCCCTCACGCGCTTTTCAACAACTCATCGAATTATTTTTTGGCAAAAAACAAATATTAACCGGCTTTTCTGACATCCACCCTTCGGCCGTAATTCACCCTTCAGTAAAAATCGGCAAAAACGCCTCAATCGGTCCGCAAGCTGTTTTAGATGAGAATGTAACGATTGGCGATAACACAACTATCGGCGCGGGATGCTACATAGGGCCGCAAACAACAATTGGCGAAGACTGCACTTTACACCCAAGAGTGACCGTCCGAGAAAATTGTAAAATAGGAAACCGCGTCGTCATTCAACCTGGGGCTGTTATTGGTTCGTGCGGTTTTGGACTTACCACAGATAAAAATGGTACTCACACAAGATTAACACAACTTGGGATTGTAATAATTGGCGATGATGTTGAAATTGGTGCCAATACAGTCATTGATCGCGCAAGATTTAAGGCTACAACGATAGGTAAGGGAACAAAAATTGATAATTTAGTTCAAATAGCCCATGGTGTGATCATTGGCGAGCATAATATTATTGTTTCGCAAACAGGGATTGCAGGCTCATCTGAGACCGGTAATTATGTCGTTATTGGTGGTCAGGTCGGAATTGTGGGACACGTTAAAATTTGCGACCAGGTTATGATTGCTGCAAAAAGCGGCGTAACCAAATCGATCAAGAAACCCGGCAAATATGGCGGGTATACCATATTGCCAATTAATGAATTTAACCGTAATCATATTATGTTGCTTAATATTGAAAAGCATGTCAAAGATATCAAAGAGCTGAATAGAAGGCTTTTAGTCCTCGAAAATAAAGAGACATAATTAACTGAGAATACGCTTCGCGTTCTGAAAGTTTATGCAGCTCTTTTTACCGCGAAGGACGCGAAGGAGCGCAGCTTACGCTGCGGGAAGAAGCGCGAAGAAAGCGTACTTATGCTGCGAAGAGAAGTGCATTACGATCTTTTTATAAAAGCCACTTACTTAGATTGTTTTTGACAAAACAATTTTACATTTCATCATCTTGCAAATTGCAAAGATGAATAAAATAGCTTCTTTTTACTCTCTTTTCGCGCTTTTAAGCGCGCTTCTTCGCGTTTCTTCCCGCAGCGAAGCTTGCGCTTCTTCGCGTCCTTCGCGGTAATAAAAAGCAACACAAACGCTATTCATTGCTTCCTTTGTGGTAAAAAAGCCTTGTATGGATATTGCGTTAGCCGTATAATCAGGAGTTTTACTACATTAAGGTAATGTTATGGAATTTCTACT
This sequence comes from Chlamydiia bacterium, assembly GCA_038257035.1. Taxonomy (GTDB): domain Bacteria; phylum Chlamydiota; class Chlamydiia; order Chlamydiales; family Parachlamydiaceae; genus JBBSJT01. Next base: position 3,485 of record JBBSJT010000108.1, on the reverse strand, counting down.
ATCTCTCATTCCACTGGCAACTAAATTTTTTTTGATTGCCAATCCAATCGGTAACTCACCGGTAATTATTTCTTTAGTACGTCATTTTGATTTTAAACGCCAGCAACTGATTATTTTTCGCGAAGTCATGATTGCGCTTTTTATTGCTATCTTTTTCCAATATTTTGGCGAAGTTTTTCTTGGTATGTTAAATATCCAAGATTATGCACTCACTTTTTGCGGCGGAATTTTAATCTTTTTAGTCGCTCTTCAGATGATATTTGCAGAACCACAAGACGAAAAATCTACGGCAAGTAAAGTTGAGCCCTTCATTGTACCTATTGCTACGCCTATACTAGCCGGTCCCGGGCTTATGGCAATCATCATGTTAAATTCCAAGATAGAAAATAATAACTTTAAAATCTCTGCTGCAATCATTCTTTGCTGGATCGTTTTATATATTATTCTCTGCCTTGCTCCTTACCTGCAAAAGGTTCTTGGACCTCGTGGTGTTGCGGCTCTTGAACAACTCATGGGCATGCTTCTTTCATTCATGGCAATGGGAATGATCGTGAAGGGAATGACCTTATTTTTAAAAACATTTAATTAGGACAAGAAACCATGGATATTAGCTCACTCTCTCTATTCACTGTGACAGTTACTTTATTTATTATCATGGATCCAATAGGTAATATAACCACCTATTTAAATCTTGTTAAAGATTATACACCTAAAAAACGATTTTTTATTCTGTTAAGAGAAATGTGTATAGCTCTAGGCTTCATGGTTCTCTTTAACTTTATTGGTGAATATATATTTCAAGCACTAGAGCTTTCTGACACTTCAGTTCAGCTTTCCTCAGGTGTAATTTTATTTTTGACAGCAATTAAAATTCTATTCCCTGCTCCAAATAGCTTTAGAAATAATCTTCCCAAGGGTGAGCCGTTCATTATTCCTCTTGCTATTCCATTAATTGCAGGACCTTCTCTTTTGGCAACAATTATGCTTTACGCAAGAATGGAATCAAGCATATCCTTAATGCTTGGCGGGATGTTTTTAGCTTGGGCTTTAGCTCTTATAGTTTTAGCTTTTGGACCCATCTTAAGACGTTATCTTGGAAATAATGGGTTAATGGCCTTAGAGCGATTGATGGCAATGGTATTAGTAATGCTTGCGATTCAGCGCTTTATGGAAGGAATTCAAACCTTTGTTGATGTCAAATCATGGTTGGCTTAAAAAATATAGTTTTAACAATAGCCTATGATGGAACAAATTATAAGGGCTTTCAAAACATTAAATCATTGCCCAGCATTGAAAATGTTTTGGAAGAGTCCCTTTATACTATTCTCAACGAAAAAATAATTCTTCAAGCGGCAAGCAGAACTGATTCCGGTGTTCATGCTTGCTGTCAAATCATCAATTTCTTTTCGTCTACAAAACTACCGCTTCAAGCTATACATTCAAAACTAAATCGTTTACTCCCCTCCGATATTTCAATCATAAAAATTGATGAAGCTGAATTTGACTTTCACCCAACTCTTGATTGCCTTTCAAAAGAATATCATTACTTCATTTGCAATACAAAAACACAAATGCCTCATCACCGTCTCTATTCTTGGCATTTTCCCTATGCTCTTGATTTTGAACTCATGAATAAAGCAGCTTCTATTTTAACCGGGAAAAAGAATTTTGAAGCTTTTTGCAATGTTAGAAAAAATCATACATATGAGAGCTATATTAGAGAAATACAGTCTATTGAAATTATAAAGCTTGAATCATCAAGGATCATTTTCAAGATACGCGGCAACAAATTTTTATATAAAATGGTACGCAATCTTGTTGGAACTCTTCTTTTTGTAGGCTGCGGTAAGATGAGCCTTGAAGAGCTAGCTCAAGGATTGGAAAGTAAAAATCGCGAACGCATCGGCATGACCGCCAAGGCCCACGGCCTCACCCTCGCTAAACTCTACTACTGATAAAGCTAACGTTTTCTTTCAACAACGAGATCACAGAGAAAAACAGAGAGAAGCAGCAAGAGATTAGTATGAGTTATTAAAAAGTTTTACCAATATACCGTCTACGATTTTTTCAACGCAGAGGCGCAGAGAAGCGCGCTAAAGCGCGAAAAGAGTAAGGAAAAGTTTAACCGTTTTTCGTTACTTTGAAAAGAATTTAATTTGTTGTTTTTCGCGCATTCAGCGCGCTTCTCTGCGTCTCCGCGTCTCTCGCGTCTCTGCGTTGAAAAAATCGTAGACGGTATAATTCACAGTTCTGAAATTACTCAGCCTTCTCAGGTTTTTCTGTAAGTTAAAAAAACTTAGGAAAGACTTCGGGTGAAAAGACTTCGGAGTAGACCCTCCGAAGTTTAAATGATAAGAATTAACGACCAGTTGTGCCTGGAGATACTACCGGAGTGATAATAGTCGGCGATGTACTTGGACGATCTGTCTCTTTGATAACCGTTTCTTTTCTAACTTCTTTTACTTCTCTATCTCCGTTGCAGCTTACCGCAAAAAGACCAATACTTGATACAAGAACTAAATTCTTAAATAAATTCATAAAATCCTCCATTTAGTTGGTTAACCGCAACATAATAGATTAACATTTAATTGTCATAATATTTTTTTAAATTCTTCTTCGTTTAAAATTTTAATACCAAGGCTAGAGGCTTTATCAAGTTTAGATCCCGCTGATTCTCCACACACTAAATAATCAGTATTTTTACTGACAGAGCTTGTAACTTTCCCCCCTCGCATTTTAATAAGTGAGGATGCTCCTTCCCTTGAATAATTTGTTAAATTTCCGGTCAGGACAAATGTTTTACCACTAAAAGGATGATCGATAAATTGAACTATTTTTTGTTGTGAAGGCTTTACACCATTAGCTAATAAACGCCCAATTTCAGTCACATGATGCGGATCTTGAAAATAATTTAAAACAGAATCAGCTACCTTTTCCCCAACCCCTTCAATCTCTATTAGTTGCGCTTTTGTTATTTTTATCAAAGATTCAACTGTCCCCACCTTATTTGCAATGAGTTCAGCAGTTGTCGCACCGACATGAGGAATACTAAGGGCCATAATAAATTTTGGCAATGAAATGGCTCTTGCTTTTTCAATGCTGGCCAACAAATTGGAAACGGATTTATCTTTAAAACCATCAAGCTTATAAAGAATAGTCTCATTTAAGGTGAAAATATCGGATGGATGATTAATAAACCCTTTTAAAACAAGCTGTTCAACAACTTTCTCCCCCATCTCTTCGATATCGAAGGCGACTTTACTGACAAAATGGATCATATTCTTTAAATTTTGTGCTGGGCAGGAAAATTTATTCGGACATTTTAATGCAACTTCACCGCTCTCTCTTGCAACTAAAGTGCCACAACTTGGACAATTTGTGGGCATTGTAAATGGCTGACTTGATTTTTCACGAACAGCTAAATCAACAAAAACAACTTTTGGAATTACATCACCACCTTTTTCAATTACCACAGTATCGTGAAC
>JBBSJT010000107.1:0-7084 GCA_038257035.1 Chlamydiia bacterium | reverse complement strand
ATTATTTCCCAGGGAGGCAGTGAGACGCTGCATGCGGACAGTGAGGGAACTCTCTTGGCATTAAGTAATTTACTTGCTGTAAGAACCCTCCCACGGGCCTCATGCAGCTTCTCACTGCCTCACTGGTAAAAAATCTGAAACTTTTCACTTTTCAACTAGCATCTGTAAATACATGAGATGCATAAAATGTAATTATGCAAGAAGACTAATAGCGCGTGTCATGATTAAAAATCCTTTTTCTAATCGGTTCAATCCAAAGTGTTCATTTGGTGCATGTATGGCATCATCGGGTAGTCCGAGACCAACCAAAACAACTTCTGCAGAACTTGCTATACCAAGCTCGGTAATGATGGGAATTGAGGCGCCCTCATAAATAAAATCTGTGGGTTTATTAAAAACTTCTTCGTAAGCTGTTTTAAATGTTTGCACAATTTTAGATGTAGGATTTGTTTGCAGAGCAGGGGATCCTCTATGGAAATCAACTTTAAAGTTGATTTCGGAAGGTGTATTTTTTTGAAAATGTTTTTCAATAAGAGCCGCAATTTTTACAGGATCCTGATTGGGCACAAGTCGGCAAGAAATTTTTGCGGATGCCACTGATGGAATAACTGTTTTAAAACCGGATCCACTGTAACCACCGGATAATCCATTGATTTCCATGGTTGGTCTGATCCAATTTCGCTCCAAGGGTGAATAATTATTTTCGCCACCTGTTGGTTTTACACCGGACATTTCTTGGTATTCATTTTCATCAAAATCAAAAGAGATCCATTTTTTATCATCAGCACTTAATGGTTTCACATCATCATAAAATCCTTCTACCAAGATTTTTCCGTTTGCGTCACGTAAAGATGACAAAATTTTCACTAATGCATGGTTTGGATTGTAAAGTAGCCCTCCATTAGTGCCTGAATGCATATCTGCATTTGCGCCTTTAAGGATCAAATCCATGGAAAGCATTCCTCTAATCCCAAGGGAGATGGAGGGTTTTTCTAAAGACCTGATGCCAAGGTCTACAACTGCCAAGTAGTCGGCTTTTAATTGCTCTTTTTTTTCATTTAAAAATTTGCCTAAACTATCGCTTCCACACTCTTCTTCGCCTTCGATGCAAAGTTTGATGTTGATTGGCAATTTATCGTTTTGAATCAAGTATTTTAAAGATTGTAATGTATAAAAACATTGCCCTTTATTATCCTGTGCGCCCCTTGCAAAAATTTGACCCTCTCTAATTTCAGGCTCAAAAGGGTTTGATTCCCATAATTCCAGAGGATCAACCGGTTGCACATCATAATGATTGTAAATAAGAAGGGTTGGTTTATCAGATCCTGCACTCAAATTGGAGGCAAAAATTACAGGATGACCATCTGATTCCCAAACTTCTGTTTCAAATTGTAAAGCTTTTAAATAGGAAACAAGCCAATCAGAGCAATTTTTACAATCAGTCTTATAATCAACCTCAGAACTAATACTTTTAAATTTTAAAAAGGTAAAAAAGTCCTTTAAAATTTCTTTTTCATTCTTCTTATAATACTCTCTTAACTGCTCTAACCGTTCCATATCCCTCACATATATCGATATATTACCGTTTTTCTAGGATTTTTTTACCGCGAAGAACGCGAAGAAAGACGCTAAGGCACGCGAAGAGGCGCGCTAAAGCGCGAAAAGAAGCAAGGAAAAAGAAGAGATCTTATAACTTTCTCATCGCGCTTAGGCGCGCTTCTTCGCGTCTCTTCGCGGCGTTTCTTCGCGCTCTTCGCGGTAAAAAAATCCTCATTAACGTTTTCTTACAGTCTTCAATACTCTCATTGGTAAATAAAGGCAAGAATTAGGGCAATGGAATAAAAAAACAAGACTTTTTTTACATAGCTGTGATGTTTTTTAATAAGTGATGGATTTTTTATTGTTGCTCTTAAAAAATCAATCCTTTCCTGAATGCTGTAATGATGCCAGCAGGGCATTAAATGAATATTCCCTTCAATCGTCGCTACACGGTCCAAAGCCTCTATCATATATTCAGGATTGATATTTAAAACATACACATGAAGGTCTGCCTCTCTTTCAAAAATTCTTGAAAAAAAACCAAAGACAATCCTGAAATAGAAAATAATGATTAACACATAAGCGATAAAGAAAATTAAAGGGGATAAAGTGCTTTTAAAAGCATTTTCAAAGCCGCTTAAAACAAAAAAAATACCTGCAATAATAAAAGGATAAATCAAAAGATGTTTTCTGTAACTATGACCAATCTCATGTGCCAAGATAGCTGAAAGAGCATTGTAAGAGAGTTGTTTTAATATTTTTTTGGTAAATAAAATATAACGTACTTTTGGAACAATTCCAATAATTGCAGCTGTGAGAGAATCATCAAACAGCCCCCAGGTTTTAATCCCGGCATGTTTAAAATTGGCCTTTTTGCAGATCCATTCAAATTTTGTCGCTAATTCTTCGTTTTCATTTGAAAGAGGTCTGCATTTCCAAATCATTTGAATGATGTAGGGGAAAAATAGCATCATAAAAAAAGAAGCCAGTAAAATAAGGCATGTTAGTAGAACATTGATGTTAAGTGACGATGTATTGGCTAAATAGTAATCAAAATAAGGCACGACCATCATGTAAAAAAGATCGATTGCTAAAGAGAAAATAAGAAAGGGGATAATGAAGGGTAAAATGAATGAAGTTTCTTTAAATGCTTTTTTAGCATCGGTTTTTAGAAAAAAAAAGCTCCTTGTGCAATAATAAAACCATAAACCTGTAAGATAAATGGAAATGGCAAAGAGATTGGACAGGAATTGAGATAGGGGAAAATGTGAAAAAACGCTGGTGGTATTTAAAATAAAAAAAAGAAAGAATAGGAATAAAATCATTTCAATTTTCACAATCAATAAGATTCTATGATTTTTTATTTTTAAAAAAGGTTGTATGTAATAATTTTGAAGTAGTATAAGCAGTAGAATTAAAAAAAAGCCTATTAAATTTAAGACGTAAGTCCAGCCCTCGCTTTGAATCCAAGGTGAGGAATGATCCAGTGCAATACTTGGAATTAAAAAAACCAGCAAAAGAAAAAAAAAGTTGGAGTACAAAAAAATCCCCTGAGCTTAATAGCAATAGAAATAATTTGATTTAAATCGAGTTAATCCATATAATAGATCTCTTGCTTATTAGCAATCAAGAGTAAAAGAGAAGAGATTTATATGAAGAAGAGTTTATTGATCAAAGTTTTTGTCGCTATGTTTATAGCTGTTATCGCAGGGCTGCTTTCGCAAGATAATCCAACAGCTATCCATATTTACGATGTCATTGGTAAGCTTTTTATTAATGCTCTGACTTTGGTTGTCATTCCACTTGTTGCTTCCTCTGTTATCACAGGAGCTGCAAAAATGGGTTCTGAATCTGCATTTGAAAAAATGGGAGGAAAAACATTTTTTTACTTTTTCCTAAACAGCTTTACAGCAGCAGTTGTTGGATTACTGGTAGTATTACTCATTGCCCCCGGTGTTTCATCCAAAATGAATGTTGCCTATTTATCGAACATGACCAATCTTGACCAGCTTGAAAATCTTTCAAAAAATAACCTTTTTGAACAGTTCACTCAGATTCTTTTTAAAATGATCCCATCAAACATCTTTCAAGTGGCCGCTGAAGGGCAAATGCTCGGGCTTATCTTCTTCTCTTTGCTTTTTGGATTTTTCATTTCAAAAATTGAAACGCATGCAGGTTCTGTCATGCTAAACTTTTGGAAAGCAGTTTTTCAGATCATGATGAAAATCACCCATTTTGTGATGAGAGCCCTTCCAATCGGTGTTTTTGGACTTGTAGCTAAAGTGATTGCGACAACAGGTGTTGAATCTTTTTCTTCTTTTGCCTGGTTCTTTCTTACCATTACTATAGCTATTTGCAGCCACTTATTTATCGTACTGCCCCTAATGTTGTTTTTCATCGGCAAGATAAACCCGGTTGCTTATTTTAAAGCAATGTTCCCCGCTTTAATAACAGCTTTTTCAACAAGTTCATCTGCAGCCACGCTTCCTGTGACAATAGAGTGCATGGAAAAAAGAGTTGGAGTGTCAAACCGAATTTGCAGCTTTACCCTACCTCTTGGAACATCGCTCAATTGTGCCGGAACATCTCTTTATGCAGCCGTAACAACAATTTATATTGCACAAAGCTACGGACTTGCTTTGGGGAGTGGAACATTGTTGACAATTTTATTGATGTCCTATTTGACATCGATTGGCATGGCAGGTATTCCTTCTGCAAGTTTAGTCTCGATTGTTGTCATTTTAAAGGCTATTGGCCTTCCGGCAGAAGGTATTGGGCTCATTTTGGCTGTTGAGCGTGTAGTCGATATGATGAGAACTTCCTTAAATGTTTTCGGCAATTCCTGCAGCACGGTTTTAATAGCAAGTTCTGAGAATGAGGAAGTTTTAAAATGAAAACCAATTCAAAAACAGTTGTTGTTGGCATGAGCGGTGGGGTTGATTCTTCTGTAACTGCTTGGCTCTTAAAGAACCAAGGTTACAATGTGATCGGCATGTTCATGAAAAATTGGGAAGAGAAGGATGAACATGGTGTTTGCAATGCTTCTAAAGAATATGAAGATGTAGTACGCGTTTGTGAGCAACTAGAAATTCCTTACTATTCGGTAAATTTTGTAAAAGAGTATTGGGACAATGTTTTTACAGAATTTTTAAGAGAATTTAAACTTGGAAACACACCAAACCCAGACATTTTATGCAACCGCGAAATCAAATTTAAGGCGCTTCTTGAAAAAGCTTTGGATTTTGGAGCCGATTTTCTTGCAACCGGTCATTACTGCCGCACAATTGACGGCAAGCTAATGAAAGGTGTAGATCAAGTCAAAGACCAAAGTTATTTTCTATATACCATCAAAGAAGATATTCTTAAAAAAGTGCTATTTCCAGTTGGCGACTTGCAAAAAAGTGAAGTTAGAAGAATTGCAAGAGAGAATGGCTTAGCAACTTCTGAAAAAAAAGACAGCACAGGAATTTGTTTTATCGGAGAGCGCAATTTCAAGCAGTTTTTAAGCCAATACATTCATGTACTTCCCGGCGAATTTAAAACATTGGAAGGAAAAACTGTTGGACGCCATGATGGCGTTGCCTATTATACAATCGGTCAGCGAAAAGGGATGGGAATAGGCGGTGCGGGTGATGCTTGGTTTGTTGTTGGCAAGGATATTGAAAAAAATATCGTGTATGTGAGTCAAGGAACGATGCATCCTGCTCTTTATTGCGATGAATTGACTGCAGTTGAATTAAGTTTTGTTAAAAATCCTCATGAACTGACTTTTCCTTTTAAATGTCGCTCTAAAATTCGCTATCGACAAGAGGATCAGCCTTGCACGATTGAAAAAATTGAAGATGGAAGATGTTTTGTGAAATTTCATATTCCCCAAAGGGCTGTGACAGTTAGGCAATCCATTGTTTTTTATGATGGAGAAGTATGTCTTGGCGGTGGTCTTATTGAAACTGCCGGGTTAAGTTACCATGAAAGAAATTTAGCTTTACCAGATGAGGTTTCAGCATGAGCTATTTTATTGTAACAGAACCACCAACTGATTTTTCACCGACGATCATTGCGGCAGGCTGTTGTTGTATTTATGAGAATCAAATTTTACTCTTAAAGCGTCATCCAAATAAACCCTACCCAAATACCTGGGGAGTGCCTGGCGGTAAAATGGAAGGCAATGAAGAAATTAGGGATTGTGTTGTAAGAGAAATACATGAAGAAGCCGGCTTGAATATTGATGATGATGACCTTCAGAAAATAGGTGCTCTTTATTGCTCGATTCCAAATGGTGCTGCTCCTTTAAAATATGTCTTTCATTTATTTCAAAAAACATTTAAATTTTCCCCAATTCTAAACATTGGTTTAGAAGAACATACTGATGCGAAATGGGTGAGTCTTGAAGAAGCTTACAAGTTGCCTCTGATTATAGGCGGTAAAGAAGCTTTAACGTTGTTCGCAGAAATGAATCTAAAGTAAATTGTAGAGATTTTTCCTTGAATACAGATTCTTTTGAAGTAAAGTCCTTGAGCACTACCCTTTTTTACAGTTACTTTGAGAAAAATAACTTTAAGCCCATTTTTGAAGATCCTAATTTATTTCTAATCGCATTCTGCAAGATTTTTCCCAAAGATAATTCTAATTTTGAAATTATTGAAACTGATAATATAATTAGTTTTAAAGCCGTTCGTGGTAGCGGTTATTTTAAAGCACTTCCATTAGCTCTTGAACAATTACGTCCTTTTTTTGCAAATGGATTTAATTCGCATCAAAATTTTGAATTTTGTGCTATTCAATGGTTTGATGATGGCTATTTTAGAGAATTGTCAGACACTATTGATTGCCGTCAACATACCGTCCACCATTATGCCGGTTGTTATGATCGTATTGCTCAATGCCTGCAAGCTTTTACAGCGCTCTTTTCTGCAACCTATAAAAAATGTACCAAAGATTTATCTGTTAAATTCTCTACACCTCATTCCGACAAAACAACAGTTTCCATCATACAGGTGCGATGGAATGACGAAGTGCATGCAACCTATAAGATTGCTCCAAAGTTAATTTCAAAGCCTTTAGATCTTCGTCAAATGCTCTATAGGGAATATTTAGAAGGACAAAATTGTGATTATCAATTAATTGTTAAAGATGATTTAGTGATTCACTTGCACGGTTTTATGTTGCGTCTTCATGCAGGAGAACCTCTTAAGGCACTGTTCAATTTGAAGACGAAGGAGTTTAGTAGCCAAGTCTTATATCTCAAAGAGTTTTCAAAACGTACAGTAAAGGCATTTATTCTATTTATTTATCTTGGAGCTGAAGAATTTGAAAATAAACTCATGTCAGAACAATTTGTAAAAGTAGATATTTTGGAGCTTTTATCTTTTGCACATTGTCATCAGGAGTTTTTGTTTATGGATTGCTGTATCAATTACCTTAATCGATTCTGCAAAAAAAGCGATGCCGAGACAATCCTTGAAGAGGCTAAACTTTATGATAACGCGTACCTTCTAGAAATACATAAAGCCCTCACCGATAGTTAGTTAAATCTAGGTGTGGT
>JBBSJT010000106.1:0-7129 GCA_038257035.1 Chlamydiia bacterium | reverse complement strand
ATACAGTTTTATTTAATAGTTGTCAAACCATAAGTTACTTTATTAATAACTTCTATGGAGTCTCTAAGTGAGAAATAAAATTAAAAAATTTTATATGTAAAAAAATAGCCTACATGATAATAAGTAACTTGAAATAAGTGAGGCAAGATGGACGAACATCAAAAACGGATAGCAGAAGAGATCATGTTTGCAGGAGCGAAAAACAAAAGCTTTGCAAAACAGCTTTACTTTGGAGATTTTGATTTTTCTAAAACATTTCCTTACCCAAAAGTAGACCAGAATGAAGAAATTAAAATTGAGGCCTTACTTGAAAAATTAAGTGTTTTAATCAAAGAAAAAATCCATCCCATAACAATTGATCAGAATGGGGAAATTCCAGATGATGTTTTGAATGGCTTGGCAGAGCTTGGAATTTTTGGAATCACCGTTCCAAAAGAATATGGAGGGCTTGGAATGAGCCAATATGCCTATTGCAGAATAGAGGAAATGCTGGCCTATACTTGCGCTTCTACAGCTTTTTTTGTTAGTGCACATCAAAGTCTTGGTTTAAAGGCAATTTTACTCTTTGGAACTGAGGAACAAAAGCAAAAGTGGCTTCCGGAATTGGCTCAAGGGAAAAAATATGCAGCTTTTTGTTTAAGTGAGCTTAATGCAGGCTCTGATGCTGCCGGCATCGAAACTAAGGCCGTTTTTGATGCAGAAAAAAATGTGTACCGTATTACAGGAAAAAAACAATGGACTACACACGGCAGCATTGCTGGCGTTTTAACAGTGATGGCAAAAACAAAAGTTGGCGATCAGGAAAAAACCACTGCTTTTATTATCACACCCGATATGGAAGGATTTAAAATTACAGATCCTTCTTTAAATAAAGTGGGCATGAGGGGAACTGTTACAAGCAATCTTGAATTTAATGACGTACATGTCCCGATAGGTAACATACTAGGGCCTGTTGGTGGTGGATTAAAAGTTTGTCTTACAGTGCTCGATTATGGAAGAACCACATTTGGTGCAATCTGCACAGGTGTTGCAAAATTTGGGCAAGAGCGTGCAATTTACCATGCAAAAACACGAGTGCAATTTAAAAGACCCATCGCATCTTTTGCCCTGATTAAAGAAAAAATAGCTTTAATATCTGCCTTAACATATGCAATGGAGGCAACTACCTACCTAACCGCAGGACTTGTCTCTAAAGCAGAAGATTTTATGCTCGAATCGGCCATGTTAAAGGTTTTTGCAAGCGATTCTCTTTGGAAAATTGTGTATGAAACGATGCAAATTCATGGAGGACATTCTTATTTTACCGATGCTCCTTTTGAGCGCATGATGCGCGATGCAAGATTTACAACAATAGGAGAAGGCGCAAACGAGGTTCTACGTGCCTTTATTGGTCTTGTAGGCATGCGAGATGTTGGAATGGAATTAAAAGAAGTGTTGGGAATGCTTAAAAATCCATTTAGCCAGCCCAAAATATTATCGCGTTTTGGTATGACTTTAATTAAAAGATTAAAAACACCTTCAATACCCATTAAATCAGAGCATTTAAAACAGGAGAGGAAAGCTATTTCAAAAGCTGTTCGCCGCTTTGGTTTTGGAGTCATAAAAATTTTTACAAAGTTTGGTGAGGAAATTTTTGAAAGACAACTTACCTTAGACCGCATTGCAAGCTGTGCCATCGCAATTTATACTTCGACAGCAGTATTATCAAAGCTTGTCGATGACTTGGAAGAAGTGAAGGGTAACCGTGCCTTACTTGGTGATGATCTCAATATTGGCAAGTATTACATTCGCTATGCCATGGATAATCTAAATAGCACTCTGGATTCGCTGTTTTTAAATAACGATGAAATGATCGAAAGTTTATCTGATCAAATCACACGAATTTAACAAACCTCAAAAAGTTATTTTAACCGCAGAGCGGTTACATAGGTAGCCCGTGGGTAGGGTGTTAAATTTGTCATGTTTTTCACTTTTAAAAATCACAAAAATGTATGTTCGTTTGGGGACGGTTCTCGCATAAGTGAATAATTTTTAATCGATAAAATAAACTTTAATTAGATCTAGTTTCGATTAAAATTATGCACTTATGGGAGAACCGTCCCCAATACCTCAATCACTAAATTGGCGTAAAACAATATAGTAATTTTCATGTGTGAGATACATCACAAAATTAACACCCTAGCCCTTAGTGAAACAGCGGTAAAATTAAAAAAGTAATTCTCTTTTTTCCTATTTTTGCACTTATTCAAAATTGCTGATTTTTTTAACAACATTTATTTGTTTTATTTTGTAATTAAATATAAATAAAATTATTGTCTTAATTATAAAACAAGTCTTATAATAAAAGTTGTGGCTGGATGGGTAATTCTCACCAGTTACTAACATTCACAAGAATCCTTGTGAAAAATAGATGTGTCCGAAAATTAATTTGGAGGCTCTATGTTTAACAAAAATGTGGCATTATTCATGACAATTTCATCATTAATGTTTACTGCTGCAGCAAATTCTGCGGACGTGGTTGTTCCTGCAAAAACCGATATTAAGGTTATGCCTGCCGACCATAAAGTGTTACCCGCAGATAAAGTAATAATGGAAGATAAAGTACTGATGGATAAAGAATTACTTTTGGAAAAAGACAAAGGATTAATGGTATCCGATGCAAAAATCAAAAGTGATATCCATGATTTACTTAAAGCAAAATTTCCTGGATTCACCCCAACCATTAAGGTAATTAATGGAGATGTCGAATTAAAAGGGAAAATAAAAGATGCTGATATGGAAAGAAGCCTTAAAGGGGAAATTATTAAAGTCCCTGGCGTTAAAGGAGTAATCCTTATTCTTGATAAATAATTCTTATTAGCATCTTTATTAGGATCGCATGAATTCTTTCATGCGATCCTTAATTCATTATAATTCATAAAATCTTAATTATAATTATTAATTGACACTCTGTAGTGTAATTGTTTATAATAAGGAGGATTTAAATGAACTAATGAGGTTATATGAATATACCGCCAAATAGTCAACCAACTCCTATTAACGATCCATCCATCCCACCTAAAGATCCATCAAATGCTCCAATAGAAAAACTACCCCTTGAAATATTAGGACATATTATTTCTTTTATTGATGAAGATAGAGGGATGGAATCTACCGCATCAACTAAAAAGCCTTTGACCAAAATTACTGTAGACCAAGCTAAACAAAATAGTTCAACTGAAATAAAAGAATTTGTAAAAGGTTTCAGTAAATTAATGGATCTGCTTATTTCAAAAATTGTTGATGAAAATGAATTTATAAACGATTTAGCTCCAGAATTACTAGAAAAAAATGATAAAGCAATTGATGAAATAAAAAAGATACGCGAGGAAATTTTAGCTTTTGGGGAAAATCAAGTTTTAAGGGGGGTCAATTTATTAGATGTTAAATCATCAATGATGGATGCCAAAGTTAATTTGGCAAAGCTCATAGTTAAGATTTTTAAAATAGAAGGTACTCAAAGAGTTCTGAGTAAGGAAGATTTTGAAGATGTAATAGGTTCATCAAATGTAGCAAAAGATATTTTATATCTTGCGGAATGTTATCTACAAATAGATGAAAGGATGCCGTTTGAAGATGGTGTACCAGATAGTTTAATCCGAAGATTGATCGATTTAGGAGATTTGCCGGAGGCATTCAGGGTTGCAGCATTTCTTAGTGATAGGGAACCTTTTAATTTTTCGCAAGAATTGTTTGATATAAAAATTCCTGAGCCGATACTTGATAAAATTGAAAGGGTTATCGATACACTTCCTAAATCTCATTTCAAAACAGAAAGCCTTTTAATGCTAATCGAAAAGCACTTAAAAAATGAAAATCCAGATAAATCTTTAAGGAATTTAGAAAAAATCTCTATTGTAGAACACCTGAAGCCTCAAATGTACTCACCTATTAGGGATGTAGCTTTTGAATTTGTCTCAATGGGGGATTTTGAAAAAGCAGAAAAAATCATCAACAATTTACCAAACACCATAAAATCAAGATTGCTAGAGATATTTGAAGAAAGAAAAGCTGATCGATCCATCATCCAAGAGTTTGCTGGTAAGGGTACCTTTGGAAAAAACGAAGTTCAATCATTAATGGAATCCATAAATAAAATTGTTGATCACGATAAAAAAGTAAGTGTTTATAAAGCTTTTTTTAATGAATTATTTTGGAATCAATCATTAAATGAACTTGATGCTGAGGTTAAGAAGCTTCCCCCTGAATTTAAGCAAGGTGTAATTTCTCATATCGTTAATTTAAGATCAAAATATGGTAATATTTAGAAGATAGTAAATTTAATATTTATTAATTGTTATTATATTAATTGACACTTCTATATTAAAATGAATATAATAAGGTAGGGTAAATTAACTATAGGGGAATTCTATGAATATACAACCAAATAGCAATCAACCAATTAAAAGCAACGATCCTACTCGTCCGCCTAGCGATCCTACAAACTCTCCTATAAAAAACATGCCAAGTGATGTAATGGGACATATTATTTCCCATCTGAATAATCAGGAAAAACAAGAGGTTGCAACGACCTCTAAACCCTTGACTAACATTACTGTTGACCAAGCGAAACAAAGTAGTTTAAACGAAATAAAAGAATTAACCAAAAATATTGCTTCTTTAATCGATAAATTTGAAGAAACTCTTGTTGATGAAACTAAAATTAAAGAATTAAAGATGGTTAAAGCCGAAATTCTATCTTTTCAAGGGGAAAAAGTTTTAGGTGGGGTTAATTTATTAGATCTAAAAGCATCTTTAAGTGATGTAAAAATTAAATTAGCAAACCTTATGAATAAATCTTTTAGAGTTAATGATGGTACTAAAATTCCTATTGAATTGAAAACAGAATTAGCAAATTTTATAAATAAATTTTTAGAAACTGATCCTGTGGTTGACCTTTATAAAATGTTTCCTCGTCGTGACCTTGACGCACCGGCCAATACAACAGATGATATTCTAAAACTGGCCCAACTTTATCGTTTTAAAAATAAAGTGCTATCGGAACCCATAGTGTCAGATTTTGCACAAAAGTCTTTAATTCAGGGTTTGATCCAGGCAGAAGATTTGGTGCAAGCTTTCAATATAGGCAGTTTATATACGAATGATAGTGGGCTTTGGGATGACAATTTTTCTTCATTGGAAGATAAAAAAATGCCTGATGCATTAATTTTTCAACTTGATAAAGTTGTCGATGAGTTTCCGGAATCTGATTTCAAAAAGCAATCCATGTCATTCTTGGATTTAAAGTACGAGGAAAATAGAAAGGTTGAGAATGAGAACTTGGAATGAAGATTAAAACATCTTTTGAAATTTTCAAATTTCATAATGTAAGGTGGTTTTATGAATATACAGCCTAATAATCAACCAAATTCTAACG
Source organism: Chlamydiia bacterium (assembly GCA_038257035.1). Lineage (GTDB taxonomy): Bacteria > Chlamydiota > Chlamydiia > Chlamydiales > Parachlamydiaceae > JBBSJT01. The sequence goes on along the minus strand of JBBSJT010000106.1, from coordinate 1,713 downwards.
ATGCCTCAATAAACCCGTCAGTACCCCCATCGATCCAACAAATGTTTCCGATAGGAAAAGTACCATCAGATGTTAAGAAGCATATCGTTTCTTTTTTAAGTGATGAAGAAAAGTAAGATGTCACCATAACAGCAAAGTCTTTGACCAATATCACTGTAGATCAAACAAAGCAAAATAGCGCATCGGAAATACAAGAAATTACCTCATCTTTTGAACGTTTATTCGATATGAAAGGACTTTTACTCTTAAGTTCAAAATATCTTGATTATGGAAATTTAGAGAAATCCTTAGAAGCTTTGAATAAAGTATCTAATTAATACTTTGCGCACGAAAAAGCCAAAATTTTGGAGAATTTAGTGACTGCATTTACAAAACTTGATGATTTTGAAAAAGCTGAACAACTTAGCAATAAATTAAATGAATTGATAACCAAATTAAAGGGATTTTAAGCTGTCTAATAAATTATCTCAAGATTTATGAAGGTTGACACTAGTGCTATACCCTTTATTTATTTTTTTTGCGGCCGGTGAGGAATAACCGATGCTTAGCAAAAAGGCGGTACATCGGATCTAGGATAGGTCTTAAAAAGGGGATATTCAGAAGGGTTGCTAGAATATAAAAATGACTTCTGGCATAAGCTTTAGCAAAGGCATCTAAGGCGATAAACCTATTTCCTTGATTATCCATGGCATGCATGGCAGTCATTGCTGTTTCATACTCTAAAGTTCCACGATTTTTGGAAAAATCATCTTGAGATGTAATATCAATAAATTTTAATTCATTTGGCTTTGCTTCTTTTAATATGGACACTTCTCTTATGCATATTGGGCAGTGTCCGTCGTAAAAGAATTTCAGCTCATCATTGTCAGCTTTATCCTTCCAAGTTTTTGCTGCTGCTTCATCAATAACATTTTTCAAATAACTGATTATACATAAATAGGTTCCACAAAGTGTGCCAATGAGGATCCATGTTAAATAAATAGGGTAGTTAAAGTTTAGTGAGCCAAACCAATAAATGGCAAAATAGCTTACGGGGGCAATAAGTGCTCCTAAGATAAAACTTAAGAGCTTATTTTTCAGTATCTGCTCTAATGAATGATTGCAAATTAGTGAGAAAAGTGGATAAAGGCAGATGATAAAAAGAGGCGGAAATAACCAATGATTTTCATAGGTTATTAATTTAGTCTGCATCAAAATCATTTCCGGAATAATCCCTGAAAGAGTGATAAAACCCATGAGGATCAAATCTTTAGTGTAATTTAATGCAGATTTATTAAAGTATAATTGCAATGCGATTAGGGTAATGGTACCAATAATTGCCAAAAATGGATAACCCTTTGCGCCCCACATGACACACCAAAGCCATCCGATGATAAAGTACGTTAAATTTAATACATTATTTTTCATATTCCTACTTCGCTTTGTAGGTAAAGTTTAACTTCAGTATGTTATTGCAGGTTTTAACTCATACACATAAGGTAAGCTTTCCTAACTAAATGTAAGAGTAAAATTTGGAGTGCTGTAACTCTGTTACAGCTTTGTTTTCAGCCTGACTCTGGCAGGCTGCCAAATTACCTTAGCAATTTTGTATGTAAAGTTTTAACTTTATCATTTTTTTTGCAGGTGGTAACGTAACACTAGAACTTACCTCTGGCACTTGCACAGCCCGCCAGAGTCGGGCTGAAAACAAAGCTGTAACAGAGTTACAGCACT
>JBBSJT010000105.1:0-7168 GCA_038257035.1 Chlamydiia bacterium | reverse complement strand
TGAATTTACGACAGATGGTAGAGCTTTTATATTTTTTGGATTTTAAATCTGCTAAAAAACCAACGATGTGGGAATCTTTTACATCATTAAACGAGTCAAGCTTTAAATAGTCAGTTAAAGCACTGATATCCAAATGGTAAGCTTCGATTGTGTTTTTTGAAAGACCTTTTTCTGAAGCAATGTATTCAAGAAAATCATCAATTTCCATAAGACTTTAATTGTTTTGCAATTTGAGTTCTAATCTCTTCAATTTCTAAAGTTGAAATGGCAAATTTTTTTACTAAAATCATCTCTTCAGTTTCAGGGATTTCATAGATTTGTAAAATTGTACCATCTTCTTGTTTTACTTCTTTTCGTAGCGACATATAACGCTTTCTTGCTAAAAAGATTGCCAAAACAAAACTTTTCATTTCATCCGTTGGTGAATTTTGCTCTAACGAATTCTTAAGCAGACTCAAAATTTGTTCATTTTTAGTGGATGGAATAACAACATTTTCCTTTTTAAGAGGTACCTTTGATTTCCAATATTTTGCTAAAGAGAGATTATTGTTATTAGAAAAATTGGCAAAGCAAACGGAACAAAAATCTTGGCGTTCATATTCTTTATTCCTATTTTCGGTAAGTACAGAATAATAATCCATGCCGGCAACAAGTTGCTCTAATCCTGCCATGCAAACTTTACTTCGTTTAGGTATTTGGATCTGAATTAAGCTAGTCATAGGTTTATAAATAAATCCCCTACAGGATAGGCATTACCAACATTTCCTGTTTTTTTATCTACAATCCGCTCTAAAATTTTTGTTGCAAGCTTTTTGCCAAGTTGTACGCCTTCTTGATCAAAAGAATTGATGTTCCAGATAAAACCTTGAAAGGCCACTTTATTTTCGTAAAAGCTCAAGAGACTGCCAAGTGTGAATGGATTCATCTGATCTGCAAAAATCAAATGAGATGGACGATTACCTTTAAATTCCTTATTAGGATTCTCATTTTCCTGCCCTGTACTTAGAGCGATAATTTGAGCAAAAAGATTTGCAAGAAGTTTTTCTTGGGAATTTGTCTCTTCAACAGTCACATCTCTATTATTTTGACTATTTTTAAAGCCTATAAATTCTAAAGGGACAATTGTTGTACCTTGATGGATGAGTTGGTAGAATGAGTGCTGCGCGCTTGTGCCTGGTTCTCCCCATATGATTGGGCCAGTTTCAAAATCAACAGGAGTTCCAAGACGGTCGATATGCTTGCCGTTAGATTCCATATCAAGTTGTTGAATGTGAGCAGGATAGCGCTCTAAAGCTTTAGAATAAGGAATGATGGCCAGCGTATTCATTTTTAAAAAATTGCGGTTCCAAATTCCAATTAAAGCTGCAAGAAGGGGTAAATTTGAATGGATGTCAGGATTAAGAGCCGCTTTATACATTGAATTTGAACCTTTCAAAAATTCCATAAAAACTTCAAAACCAAATGCGAAGGCCAATAATACGCCACCTACCATGGATGTCGAGGAGTATCTTCCTCCAACAGAATCTGATAGATAAAAACTTTCTAAGTATTTTTCTTTGTCATCCATTGGACTGCCCTCTGTTGTGATGGCAACAAAATGCTCTTTTGGAGATAACCCTTGTTTTATCATGCTTTCTTTAATGAAAGTTTCGTTAGTCAATGTTTCTAGAGTATTTCCACTTTTTGAAACAACCAGCACAAGCGTTTTTTTAAGATCACATTTTTTTAGAATTTCAGCTGCATCATCAGGATCAACATTTGCAAGAAAAAAAATGCGTGTATTTGGCCGCTGTAAATAACTTAAAGCTTGGTAATTAGCTTTTGGTCCAAGCTCTGAACCACCAATGCCAATAAGAATGAGATCGGTAAATTTATTTTGTTGTGTTACAAGATCAATGAATTTTTCAAGCTTGTCAAGTTCACGTTTTGCTGATTTTGTCGCTTCTAAAGCGATTTTAGATTGGTTTGGCTTATCAAAAAAGTCTCTTGTGGCTGTATGCATAACAGACCTTGATTCGGAGTCAAAACCCTCTATTTGATTGATAACTTCGCCATTTTGCATGGCATGCATTTTTTTTAAAGCATCTGATTCTTCAACTAACTCATTGAGGGCAGCCATAACCTCATCGGTAATGCGCTCAGTACCGTAAAGAAGACGGTAATCGCAACTTCTAGCGACAAATTTTTCGATCCGAGCAGGTGTAAGTGCATTTGGTGCAGTTAAATCGTAGGGTTTTTGGCTTAATTGGGTAAGTTTTTTAAAGGCTTTGCTGTTTGAAAATCTATACATCTTATTTTTCCTGCATTAAAGGAATGCATTATATCGATCTTGCCAAAAACTTCAATAAAAAAAGCCACGGCCCAACCCCTTCTTTTAACTATACAGCATCGAACTCCCGATCCCTCGTAACGCTAAACTATCGTGCCCGTGCCCGTGCCCGATTTATTTATTAAATTCCTTATTCTTTTATCAATCGCTATCAGTGCTTAACTTAACGGGAAAAGGAAAAGTGAAATAAATCGGGCACGGGCACGGGCACAGGCACGGGCACGATTATTTTAGCGTTACGAGGGATCGGAAATTCTAGGTCTCTCTAGTTTAGATAAATCACAGAAGGTGGCAAAGCTAATCTCGTTGTCGAGGCCAAGCGCATCCCCAAGAGTCACGACAGTGCCCCCAGCGGCAACAAAGCCTTGCAATTTGCGTTTGCCTTGTGAATCTAACAAATGAGGAAGCACCAAAAGATAATCGACAAGGTCCCATTCGGAAATAAGCATCGATTCTGGAATTAACCTGTAAGGCTCATGTTTTTCTCTTAAGTAATTAAGTGCATCGTTTAAAGCTGCATAGTGACTTAAGATAACTTTTCTTGAAGAGGGCAAGCAAACGGCAATTTTTGGTTTGTGATTGATTTCAGATGATAGAATAAAAGGCTCGTACACTTCGCGGTGCGTTAAAAGAGCAACTTTTAAGGGACTTAAGTCCCCTTTCTCTTCAAGTTTTATGGAAAGAGGCATTGCATCCGGTAAATTAGCTTTTAACATTTGGAGGTAATCAAAAGCGACATCTCTACAAAAAAGAGATTTTATGAATTTTCCAGATGTTGTGGTGACTAAAAGCTCAGGTGTGATTTCTTCAAAATTCGTAATTTGAATACCGGATTCATCCCGAAATGATTCGATGGTTGAAAAGCGTTCCAAAATCCACTCTTGTAAATTGGGGGTCAATTCTTGAAAAATAATAAAATCTGAAAAATCCAAATCCCCTTCATAGAGGCATATATCGACAATCGATTCATGAAATTCACTCCAGAGCGTATTTTTGAAATGTTCAAGTGAAAGCTCCAAAGACAAGTATTGAGATTTATTTGACAGAGGCCGCTTTAATTTAGAAAAAAGACCAAGATCGATTACAAATTTCAAGGACAAGCCTTTTTTAATGGCTTCCTGACACGCAAGATGCTCTTTTTGAAAATCAAGAGGATCCTGAACACCGGCTTTTAAATGAATGATGACACTATCTTTATTCATTTTTTACGGAATTGGTGGTAACGGATGAGTCTTCCTTTTTCGCGCCAGAGCTGATCAAAATAAGAAGTGCCATAATCGGGTTGTTCATTAGAATAATAAGGTGCGGCAAAAAGAGATTCAAAGCCTTCATTTGCGTTAAATTTTTCGATTGTCCAATCAGAATAAACTTCATCGTCTGTCACAAAAGTAACAATACCACCTTTTTTCAAAATGCGTAAAAGTTCTTCGACAAATGCTGTTTGAATGATGCGGTGCTTAAAATGGCGTTTTTTTGGCCAAGGATCAGGAAAGTTAATGAAAACTTGATCAATGGAGGAGGGAGTAAAATAATGTTTTGTGATTCCGTGACCTTCACCGCAAATGGCAAACAGATTAGGGAGTTCTAAATTTTTTATTTTTGACCAAATTTTGCGCACACGCCCAAATTTTAATTCACAGGCGACCCAGTTAACGTTGCGGTTTTCATTTGCCTTTTTTGCAATCCAACTTCCGTTGCCACTGCAATATTCTAAATAAACCGGCTGTTCTTTTGGGAAGATTTCAGGGCTTGAAAAGCCAGGGAATTTAAAGGCATCGTATTGATCAAAATATTCCGGAACAAACCAGACGCTATCTTTGATCAGGATTTGCCGTTCTTCAAATGAGAACGGTGATTTTAAGTCTTCAGGTTTCATATTACCAATTTCATTTTTAAAAATTACATCTGTTATTCATGACAACCGACTGCATACGGTCTTGTCGATTACACATAAGTGTCTTAGCTATTTTCAGGGCAACGCCCTGGTTTATAAAATAGAATTGCCAAAAAAAATTTAAGGCTTACATCTTTTCAGGGCAACGCCCTGGTTTATAAAAGCCTAGGGCAACGCCCTAGGTGAACCGAATAATTTGTCGCAGGCTGTAGGCCTGCTTTATAATAATCAATCCCAAACGTATCTTTCATCCCATTTCACATTATTTAATTTCAGGAATTTTCGATATTCATCTTGAAAGGAGTGCGTTTTATGATGCTCTTTTTGATTATTAATGTAACTAACAACTGCATCATATTGTGATGGGCTTACAGAAAAAACTCCAAAACCTTTTTGCCATGAAAAATCAAAATATTGTTGACCTTTAGTTTTTATCCATTTTGAAGAATGTTTTTTAATTTCTTCGAGTAGTTCACTGATTGAGAGGGTTCTAGGTAGAGTACAAAATATATGAACATGATCAGACATTCCACCGATTCTATGAACAAAACTTCCGTTATCATTTAAAACAGAAACTAAATATGCATACAGTTCAGGCTCAATCTGTTCGTCAATATAACCCATTCGATTTTTTGTGCTGAATATAATATGCAAAAGTACGTTTGATAGTGATTGTGACATAATTTTTTATATTTATAAAGCAGGCCTACAGCCTGCAAATGTTATTTGGATTTACCTAGGGCTTTGCCCTAGGCTTTCATAAACCAGGGCTTTGCCCTGAAAAAAGCACATTGAACACTTCCTTATTTACTCTACCCTTCTAAGCTTTGCCCTGAGATACTACATTTAACTTTGCATTAGTCTTATCAGAAAACGAACGCAATTTTCGCTAATTGATGCTCAAGACGGTTCTTTAATTTGATGAGTATAGAGGATTAAAGATTTAAGTTAAATTGGAAATTTCTATCGATTCTTAGAGCATTTTTACGTCGATCTCGAATTTTTTATTCAGATATAAAATTTTTATAAGGCCCGTAACATTGTAAGTTGAGCGGTTAAATCTTGAATTTCTTCTCGCCCATTTTCTAGTCTCTTTTCATTTTTTAATACAGTAAATACAATTGTTACTGCACAAACTATGCAAGCAATAAACAAATTAGTTATAATCAAATTAACAATATCCGGGTTAGAAGTAATAACTGTTACGGCTCTTCCAAGAAAAGTGCCAATAGTTGGGAGCAGAGTAGGGACTGCTGCTTTTATTGTTTCAAGTGTGACCAAACTCATTAATGTCACCTCTCTAAAGTACTATTTCCGCATTTGTTGCAATATTATCCAAAACCGCCTCAAATTGCGTGACTGCAGCACTCAAATCTTGAGTTGTTGCCTTAATTTTTTCATCTATTTTGTTAAATGCAATTCTTCCTTCATTCCATGACTTTATCGCTCTAACAAACCAAACAATTAACAATATACCTGCAGCAATCGTAAGAATGAGTTGTGTTGTCGGATTGGATATAATGGTTACGGCTCTTCCAAGAAAAGTGCCGATGGTAGGTAGTATTGTAGGAACTGTTGCCTTGATTGTTTCAAGTGTGACTAAACTCATTTTTTTACCTGGTGTTTAAGAAGTTCATCAAGCATATCGATTGTTTTTTTTTGTTCATCTAGGCTTAAATCTTTTAAATCTTCTGTTATTTGGTCAAAGTTTAAGCCATATTTATCTTGATTCAAATGGAATTTATAAATTTTAACTTCAGAGCCTGTGTGAATTTTAACTTCGCCTGCAGTTTTTGATGCGCCCTTAAATAAATAAAAGCAACCTGTAGATTCTGTATAAAAGCCCATTGTTACATCACCTACACTTTCAGGATCTGGAAAATTTGTTTTTAAATCTGATTTTGGAGTAAAAATCTCTGCGGCCGCATTGACAGCTTGTGGACATGCATAAGCAAAAACTCCTGCCGTAACCATGCCAAAAGGCGCGCCAATTACAGCTCCACAAGCACCAAGGAGCATGTTACGGTCAACCCATGAATCGACTTCTTCGTTTACCTTATCTATATTTTCTTTTATCCCTATAATTTTAACATCTTCTTCCTCTCTTAACTTCAATGCATCATCTATCAAAACATTTGCCTCTTCAAGATGCACTTTTGCATCGTTTAATTCTTTGATTTCAAAAGACTTTTCGCTACAAGCGACCGTCGCACCCAGGGCGGTTAAAAGGATGATGGCTTTCGTCTGTTGGATCATCGGCAAGTACATATACTATTAATTAGATAGTTTCTCGGCACAACCAGTTACTATTTGAAATGGGAGAATAGTTTCATGGCGGATGATAGACGCGTTGAGCCCCGGACGGTTCTCGTCGGGCGCGGGATGACAACTCCCGAACGCATTGCCGAGTTGGAGCAGCGCGCCAAAGACGCCGAGAAGGTAAGCCGAGGCAAGCCAACGCGTGCGTTCTCGGATGTTCTTGGCAGCGCGCCAACCTCCACCCCCCGTGTCCTCAATAAGAAAGAACAACGTTTGGCAGCATTGCCTAAGAAGGGACCCACGCCCGGTTTAGTGCATCCAGGCCAGCGGGAGGCATTTGGACGCGACGGCGAAGACAGCGATGAAACGGTGGTTTTGAAGGGTTAGATTTAGAGGTTGACACAGGATGGTCAACTCGCCAATGGGGACATTCGCATGTCCAGGTCTGAAAAATTCGGCAAATACAGGCTTACGCGCCGATTGGCCTTTGGGGGCATGGCCGAGCTTTTTCTCGCCAACCTCGAAGGCGACGACGGATTTGCCAAGACCGTGGTCGTTAAACGCATCCTGCCTCAATTCTCGTCCGATCCGGCTTTTATGGGGATGTTTCGCGACGAGGCGGTGATTGCCGCCAAACTCAGCCATCCTCATTTGGTTCAGGTTTATGATTTTGGAAACGTGGGCGG
>JBBSJT010000104.1:0-7652 GCA_038257035.1 Chlamydiia bacterium | reverse complement strand
GCGACATAAGTCGCTTCGCGGCAGGATCAGGCAGGATAAAATCAACCTTTTAAATTTGTTAATGGGTTGATGTTATCCTGCCTGATCCTGCCGCGAAGCGACTTATGTCGCGTAGCGATCATGCATATCTTGTAAAAAATCAAAGATTCTATATTTTATAGAGGCCTAAATTTTTTCACTTTCGAGTTAAATGTATATATGACCATGGAGTAAATGTGCAAGATAGTTTCTTAAGTGAGAATGAATTTATTCAGGAAGAGTACAAACGTGATCCCTACCCATTTCGATTTTGGTCCGTCCTGATTGCTCTTGCCATTTTTTTTATTTATGGTGCAGCTCATCTTGCAGAAGATCTTAAAGTTAGTGTTTGGAGTACAAGTCCATTCTTACGTGTTACCAACCGTGAATTTTCGTTATTCCTGTGGCAACATCCACATTTAATGCGTCCTCATGCAAAAAATAAAATTGGTTATTTGCCTGGATTTCAATATTTACATAAAATAAATATGGATATAGAGACGGCTGAAGAGTATGTTACAGTTCCTCCCAATGTTTTATTTCTTTATCATACCTGGAATCGACTTGTTAAAGATTACTTACCTTCAAGAACCATTTTAGTAGAGGAATTTAAAGAATTTTTGACATTAAGCAATGAGTGGCATCCTAGTAATTGGGTAAAAGCTCCACAAGGGTATTTTGAACTTGTTCAAGATTTGGATAATTTAGACAAAGGTTTGAACCTTGTATCTTTTTCAGAGCTACCATTTGATGTAAGACAAGCTTTTTATGGATGGAAAAATTATTTTAAGGAAGGCGAAGCCATTAATTCCTTAGACTTTACAGGGCATCAAGTGAAGGCTTTTTTGGAAGAAAATCCCAATTTTAAAAAAAATTATTGGGAAAAAATTTACCCGAATTATTTAATAACTTTTGATGAAAACTTTGACATTATTCCAAAAAATCAAATACCATCATTTTTACTCGTAGCACTTTATAACCATGCTCATTATTCCGATTTGACAAATCCATCAGAATAAATTTTAGCATTCTTTCCGATAGGTAAGGTACCGTTGAAGTAATCACGATAGATTTTTATGCCTTGGGATGCGTTTTGAATGCAATAAAAGCAGTTGCTTATCCATTCAGATCCCTTTATTGTTCCTGTCTCCAGATTGCATTGAAAACGCGACGTGATTTTCTTAGTCCAATACTCATTTTCACCAAATAATATTACTGGTGTGGCTCCAACCGCCCCCACTTTTCTTCTAACTTCCTCTAGACAATATTCAAAGTCTGTTCCTATTCCACCTGCTAAAAATATTGGGAAGTCCAAATTAAATTCAGCTTGTCTTTCCACAAGTTTATCTAAGCGGTAGGTCATTTTAGCCTCAATAAACTTGTTTGAAATTTGTTCGTTGACAATAGGATTATTTTTGACTCGAAAATCGACAATATTTGCACAAGATAAAATACCAAGCTCTTTTGCAACACGGTTACCAACTTCCATGGCTCCCGGCCCTCCCCCAGTGACTAATGAGAGGGGTGTGTTTTTATTTAGCATTGGGTGAACCATTTCAGATCGCATTTCCATAATAGCAGATAAAAGCTCTCGCAACTCATGCTCAAATGAACCCGCGTGAAGATTTGATCCATAAATTCCAAAAACTGTAGATTTTAAAAACTTATCTACTTGATTGACTGCGACAAATAAACCTGAATCATAGTCCGGTTTCTGAGCATATTGTAATATTTTACCGGTCCCTTCATCTACCCAGTAAACCGGTATTCCAAACTTATCTAAATCATGCAGTAAAGCGCGATCTTCATCAGAAAAAAAATTGTTAAAAGAATGAGAAGGATGTTGAAAATAAATACCTTTTAAAAGCCGTTGAATTTGGTCGTTTAAAAGCATTCTTTTCATTAAAGGAGATGGGAAATATCTGTTTAATAAAATGCCCTGACTTGTGATAAATCCTTCGCTCATGCTTTTTAAAACAGGGTAGGAAGATTGCTGTTCAATATAGCGTTCGACCATTAATGCTTGTCTTGTGCTATGCCAAATCCCCGGAAATTCATGTAAGCGAGGATCACGGACAATCCAATCATCGGCAGTTAGATTAAGAAGTTGCTGACCTTTTACAATAAAAACCGAAGCTTGATGATCAAGAGGTTCTGGAGCTGTTTGAAATGCCTTAAAAAGAACTTCTGTATCTTCTAAACAAGATTGTAGCTGATCTCTGTCTGAATAAAAAACATGCTCTCTGTAGGGCTCAAGTGTATAAAATTCAAGAGGAATATCTGTCAATTCGCGCTTTGATTTACCATAAAGCTCATAAATATCTCCAGAATCTGAAGTATCCGGCTGTAAAATGGATGCTGATGTATGATGGTATCCAGAAGACAGTAGCTCATTCACAACACGTCCAAAAACTGTTCGGATATGAAGTGGAAGCGTCCGGACTAGTAAGATTTCATCATCTTCTACATTTCTTGGATGCAAAGGTTTCCAGATCTGATGGAGTTTAAGCAGTTCACGGATGGGTAAATTTTTTATTAGGGCTTTACCAATTGTTGGTAGAAAGCCATCTATTGCCGGATCATAATCGATCCTGCCATTTTGAAGGGTTAAATAAGCGATCGTTCTACCATCTACCTTATCTAAAATTAAATCGTCGCTTCCATGAAGTCCTCCAAGGGATAACAAAGGTTTTCCATAACGATCAGACCTTCCAAACATACGAGAAAGATAAATAGGGTCTCTTACTCTGCGTCTTTCATCGGCTGCAAATAATTTACCGATATAAGCACCCGGGGTCAAATATTTAAGCATAGATTCAGCAATTCTACCCTTGGCAAGTAAAAGAACAGAGACTTCTACTGTATGATTTTTTGCATCAAAATTATACGTTTGTCCTATTCCATCTAATCCAAGCTGTGCAAGAGTACTCTTGATATTAAAAAAAACGCGTACCGGTTCTATTTCAAAACCAACAAAAGAAGGTGAAATATTTTCAATAAGAACAACAGCTTCAGCGGAGCGTTCATCAATAAAATGAATCTTCGTGATGCGACCATCAGGTGAGGCTAGATCATATTGTTTTGATTTAAAATTGTATATATCCATAGTATTTTGGACAATACATAAAAACTTAATTCCCGTCTCTCTTTTTTCACATAAGAGTTTCTTATACCGCTGGGTTTGCATTTTTTAACCGCGAAGACCGCGAAGAAGCGCAGCGTAGCTGCGGGAAGAAACGCGAAGAAAGCGCGCTTAAAAGCGCGAGGAAGAAAACAGCAAGAAAGTTTTAAAAACTCCCCTTTGCAATACGCAAAGGGGAAGATTGTTAATGTTGTTTTGTCAATAACAATTTTAAATAAGGGGTTAGTTTTTTTCTTTTTTTCTTTTTTTCGCGCTTTAGCGCGCTCCTTCGCGCTCCTTCCCGCAGCGTAGCTGCGCTTCTTCGCGGCCTTCGCGGTAAAAAAAAAAAGCATCAAAAGAGGGAACTGCCGAAGGTTCACTGTGGTAAGAGAATTTCACGGTGAAAGGGAATGAGGGGTGTGGGGTGAAAGGGAATGAGGGGTGTGGGAGGTTTGTTCATAAATTGTGTATAAATTGAGGATAAAGCCCCGCTTCCTAGGGAATCTTACCTTGGGGGTCACTGTTTCCTATTTCTATGATTATCATAAACCTGTAATAATTAATGATTTAAGATTTATTTCTCTCTGGTGGAAGGGCGGAAAGGGCTTTATGTGGGAAATTTAAGATTTTGCACATTTTTTGTTCATAACTTCAAAAGTTAAAATCCTAAGTGATTGTTTTTCTAGAGGAATTTTAAAATTTACGCATTTTTTAACATCCATATTCCCTAAAATTGAGAGTTATGTCATAGTCTTCATTTTAATGGTTTTCTCTTTATGGATAAAATTTTACGAAGCTGTGGAACACACGATGGAGCATTTCATGCAGATGAAGTGACCGCTTGTGCACTTCTTATATTATTTGATAAAATTGATGAAGATAAAATAATCAGAACGCGCGATCCTTTGAAATTAGAATTGTGTCAATACATTTGCGATGTCGGCGGAATCTATGAGCCCGATAAAAAATTATTCGATCACCATCAAATTGATTATCAAGGGCTTATGAGTAGTGCAGGTATGATTTTGCTCTATTTGAAAACAACAGGGGTTATCAACGACAAAGCTTACCTCTTTTTTAATCAGAATTTAATATTAGGCGTAGATGCGCATGACAATGGAAGGGATTTACAAATCCCTGGAGTTTGTACCTATTCTCATATCATTTCAAGTTTCATCCCTGTCCCACAAGATGTTGATCATGAAGTAATTAACAACTCTTTTTTTGATGCATTGAAATTTTCACAACTTTTTCTAAAAAGAATCTGGAAGCGATTTCAATACACCCAGGAATGTAGTGAAATTGTAGCTTTGGCTATGAAACCCAATAATAATTATTTATTTTTTGAAAAAAACATTCCTTGGATTGATCTTTTTTTTGAACTTGGCGGAGTCCAGCACCCTGCAGAATTTGTCATTATGCCATCAGGAAATCATTGGAAATTACGAGGAATTCCACCAAATAATCAAGAACGCATGAAAACGCGAGTTCCATTACCCCTCCACTGGGCGGGTCTTTTAGATCAGGAATTAAAAAAAGTTTGTGGCATCGATGGGGCTATTTTTTGTCATAAAGGCCGTTTTATTTCTGTTTGGGAAACAAAAGAAGATGCTTTACTGGCACTAGAGCATGTGATGAAAGAAAAAAATGAGGAATTGTAATGTCTACTATTTTTGAAAAGATCATAGCAAAAGAAATCCCGTCCGAAATTGTTTTTGAAAATGATCGAATCATTGCTATCAAAGATATTAACCCTGTAGCGCCGGTTCACGTTTTAATTCTCCCCAAAAAACCTATTAAAGATTTGCAGTCAATTGAAAGTGAAGATCTTGGGTTAATCCAAGAGATTGTAAGTGTGGCAAAAGAAATTGCAACTCAAAATGGAATCAGTGATGGATATCGTTTGATTACAAATAATGGACCGCTTGCCGGTCAAACCATTTTTCACCTGCATTTTCATTTAATTGGCGGAAAAAAATTAGGAGCTATGGCATGACCCTAAATTATTGTTTGGAAAAATCTAAAACATGTCTTTTGATCGTAGATGTGCAAGAAAAACTTTTTCCAGTCATGGAACGATCCTGTGAAGTGATGCACTCCATTAAAAAAATAGCACGCGCCTTTTCAATTATGAATTTACCAATTATTCTTTCAGAGCAATCCCCTGAAAAATTGGGGCATACAAGCCCTGGCTTAATTGATCTTTTGGGCGACACGCCTTTGATTTTAACAAAAACTACTTTTTCTTGCATGGCAGATCCACTATTTATTGAAGCCTTAAAATCGTATGAGCAAGTAGTGATTGTAGGGATTGAAGCACACATCTGTGTATTGCAAACTGCAAAAGACTTGCTTAAGAGTGGAGTTCAAGTCGTTGTTTTAAATGATGCCATTACATCGCGCTCAATCTATGATTTTTCGACAGCGATCGCAGAGCTAAGAGACGCTGGCTCCAGAATAAGCAGTGTCGAGACTGTTATATTTGAGCTTTTGGAAAGCTCCAAGGCCGCCGAATTTAAACAAATAAACGAACTCGTTACATCTTGAAATTATTTAATTTTCTTTTACCTATTGGCTTATTCTTATTTTCTAGTCTACAGGCCGATGTTAATGATTCAATTAAAAAAATTTATGCACATCTAACATTGCATGATGCAAGATCAGCAACTGAAGAGGCTTCTTACGCCCTAACACAGTTTCCTGACAATCATGAACTTAACAAATTATATATCAAAGCCCTTTCGTTGTTGCATCGTGAAAAAGAACTCATTCAATTCACACACAATTATTTGGAAAAATTCCCTGATAAAAAAAAAGATCGACAGATTTTAGAAGATCTTTCATGGGGAGTGATTGAGAACGCCTCTTCTTCAAATGCCCCATTGGTAAGAATTTACGCTCTTCTTGCAGCTTTTTTTTCAAATGATGCAAAAGGCATCCAACTCATTCAAAAGGCTCTTCTCGATTCCAATTTTTTTTTAAGAGCAGCTGCGATCAAAGTTTCTTCCATGCTTAACGATTTAAAATTGCAGACTCAAATGATTCGATTGATCAATGAAGAGCCAAATTTTACGGTACGTTTGGAAGCTATAAAAGCTGTTGGCCTAATGAAGGCAAATCTTGCAAAAAATGATCTTGAGCGAATCATCGCAGATGAACAAATGGAGCATGAAGAAAGAGCTGCTGCGATTGAATCTCTCGTTAATTTACTGGACGTTGCAAAAAGAGATGAAATTGAGGCTTTGACAAAGAGTCAAAGAGTAGGATTTAGACTTCTTGCCTGTGAAATTGTTCTTTTCCAAGAAATGAAAGATGCTATCGACCTGATTATTCCACTTTTAAAAGATGTCAGAAGGGAAGTTAGAAGAGCTGCACTTGAGACACTTGGTTTTTTGCAAATTATTGAATTTAAAGGGGTTAATATCAGTGAGCTTGTAACGCCTTTACTCAAGGATATCGATCCTACTGTTGCCATGACAAGTGCTTTTGTGATCCTTTTAAATGATAAAGAAAGCGGCCAAAAGGCATTGAAGCCTTTTTTTGAATCAACTAACCTAGAGGAAAGATTAATGGCATCAGCCGTTCTTGTTAAAGCCGGAAAACATGCAATGCCTTTAATATTCGAAGTTTTTGAAGAGACAAAAGATCCTTTTGTAAAAATGAATCTAAGTTTTGGCTTAATAGGGCAGCGTCAAAATACAGAATCTGCCTGTAACGCTTTATACCTTGGGTTAAAGACACAAAAAGAACCCCTTATATTTGTTAATGTTGGAGAATTTAAATATTTAACAAAAAGTAAACCCCAAGCCACAGAACTTATTCCTAATGAAAAAGAATCGATGAATCAACTTGTGCGGCTTGAGATTTTAAATATGCTAAGCATCATGAAATATAAAGACATAGAAGTTGCAATTAAAGAATTTTTGCAAGAGCGCTCATGGGGCATTTCCTTAATGGCATCAGCCCTTTTATTAACTGAAGGTGATGAATCAGCAATTGAGCATGTGCAGAACTTGTTAAAAGATCCATCCGAAAAAGTACGAGTACAAGCAGCTTTAATTTTATCTCTTTGGAGCCAAGGTGATGAGGCTCTTCCCGTTTTACAGCAAGCCTATTCCTCTGCCGATCGTGAAATGAAAGAAAAAATCTTAGAAGGAATTGGTAGGATCGGGTCTTTCTCATCGGTTCCTTTTTTACTCGATTGCTTAAAAGAGCCTTTTCAGCTACTCCGGGTGATAGCTGCCTCCTCACTACTTCAAATCCTTTACCACTAGATCCAATGATGCTAAGAGAAGTAAAAAAAATTGAATTTAATGAGTGGGTAGACAATATATGCACGTTCTACTTCAAAATGAGAAATTTAGGCCTCTACAATCTATAACATTTTCATTTTTTACAGGATATGCAGGATCGCTCCGCGACAAAGTCGCTGCGCGGCAGGATCAGGCAGGATAATATCAGCCTCCAAGAGATATTAGAGGTTGATAATATCCTGCCTGATCCTGCCGCGCAG
>JBBSJT010000103.1:0-7666 GCA_038257035.1 Chlamydiia bacterium | reverse complement strand
GAATTAATTAAAAGCTGGTCGCTTTTTCTAGGATAAGCAATTCCATATAAACCGGAAAGTTTTTGATAATGCTTAATACGACCTATAAGAAAATCGTCCAATGAATTAAAATCATGTTCTACAAGCCATTGTTGGTTTACTGGAATTCCATTTTGATTTTTTTTAAGGATGTCAAGATCGTTAGAGAGTTTAGAAATGTACATGGGGGTATAGCTATTTTTTAGCTCTGCATAAATTGTTCCAATTTTTTCTTTTGGTTTATACTGTTCCTTAAAGCAATAAAATTGTAATAAATGGATTGTGCTTTCAATCGCTTCCGCTGAAATAATTTCAGGTATGTTCTTATGTCTTACAGCATCGTATTCAAAATCTATTGTATCAGCTGTATAAATTGGATTGATATCCACTTTGTGATCCGGGAAAAATTTCTCCTTGATATATTTAAGACCATCGATCGCATGTAAATAACAATTTGTAATAGGCTCTATTTTTTCTTTTCCCTTTTGATCTTTTGTTATTAACGTAGGAGGATAAAGATCAAACATCATCCGAAAGATTCTTAAAATAATAATAAAATTATTACGACCTTCATAATGCATATAGCGTTTTACAGAATTCAAATCCACATTGCAAACTTTATTTTCTGTTTCAAAATTAATGGCAAATTCATCAATTTTTAATTTAATTTTTGGCTTGTATGGAAACATGGCTATACGGATTGCAGATGTCATACCTTCACATTTCATTACTTCTAAAGGATGCTTGCTAGCCATCTCAGGCAAATAACCGGCAACAGTTGTAACTGCAGAATAAAGTGTGGAAACAAATTCCATTTATAACCTCAAAAGTAAATTTTATAACAACATAAATACTTCAAATTTAAGATAATTGCAAGAGAGTTTTACAAGAGGCCGTTGATATCATTGAGCATAGGGTGGCAAGAGATTCCAATTGAAACTTAAACCATAAGTAGATTGTGCCCGAGAGTAATCCCGGTTTTTTTTGCATGAGAGTGTTCGGGTAAATTGAGGCTTGAAGAGCGTAACTAGATGAAATGAATGTTTGACATAAAGATCTTATAAGAGCTGTTAGAGACGAATTTAAAAATCCCGGCAGTTATTCTGCCGGGATGCCTTCAATTCTAATTGCTTATTCAAGCATCTACTCTATTGTTATTCCGGCACTAGCGTAGCCTCTAACATTTTGTGTACTATCTGATGTGCTTGTATAAACAACTAAGACACGTGTTCCAAGAGGTAAAAAAATAGTTTGCGCTAAAGTTCCGACAATAATATCACCTGAATTACTAAGCGGTCCATAGACACCTAAAACTACCGGTAATCCAGCAGGCGTAAAAGTATTACTTGTTGATGTATACACTTGGGCCGAAACTGTAACTGGTGAAGATAAGATAACGTTATCGGCTAAACTTAATAAAGCTGTCAGTGAAGTAATGGTTCCATCTCTTGGCATTATAAAAGCAAAGCTGTTTGTAAGAGTATTAATTTGTCCGCCTGCAACAGAAGGAGAAAAAGAAGTGCCAAAAGCTGGAACCCCCCCAATACTAGGTGCACCTGAGCCGTCTGTTAGTAATAACATAGAATCGAGTCCTGAGGCAAAAGGTATAATTATTTCAGCCGGTAATTGTGCTTCTCCTGTTACGCCAGTTACGCCAGTTACGCCAGTTACACCTGTAACCCCTGTTGCGCCTGTTACACCTGTAGCTCCTGTAACTCCTGCTCCTGTAACTCCTGTAAATCCTGTAACCCCTGTAACGCCTGTAACTCCTGTAGCTCCTGTAACACCTGCCCCGGTTGGTCCCGTTGCACCTGTACTTCCTGTTGGGCCTGTAGCTCCTGTAGCACCTAAAACGGTTGCACCGGTTGCACCGGTTGCTCCGTTTACGCCGTTTGATCCGGTTGCTCCTGTAGCGCCTGTTGCACCGGTGGATCCTCTGTTGTCTATTCTGTTATGACATGCGTAATTGGTTGTTCCAAGAATGTCAAAGTTTAATTTTAAGGTTTCATCAAAATTATTATTGGAAAGTAGTTCTGAATCATATTCATAAGAATCAACAACGACTAAGGTTTGTGCCTCATTTTCATAAACAACTGACAAAAGGCCGTTATTTAGAAGAGTTTTTATAGGTTCGTTGTTCAGTTTTAGATAATTACTGTTTTCTTCATTAGCATCCTCTGATTGGATAATTTTTCTATCTAGCAATGGAAGTTTGGAAAAATCATTTTTTTCAAGCGGTGAGTTAACCGTAAGATCCAATGTTTGGGCTGATAAAAGAGGAAAAGAAGCTCCTGCAATGAGCGACAGATATAAGCTGGTTTTTAAAAAAAGTTTCATGCTACTCCTATCTAAGTGTAATTTAGAAAGGTTATAGTGTTAAAGATAGGAAAAAGTCAAATTTATTTTTTAAATTTGTTTTTACATAATTAATTTTTTTAACGTTTGCAAAAATGTTTTACCAAGCAGCCGTTGGTGGCATTGAACAAAGGATAGCCTCCGGATTTCCACCCGATTGAAATCCAAATTTTGTACCGCGATCATAAAGTAGATTAAATTCTACATAATGGGCTCTTGATTTGGCTTGAATGTTACGTTCATCAATAGAATAAGCTTGATGGACACGTTTCTGATAAATTGGCATGATCGCATCAAGAAACGTAGACCCTACATTTTTCCACATGGCAAGATCTTTTGTAAAATCACCTGTATTGAAGTGATCAAAGAATATTCCTCCAACACCTCTTTCTTTTTTCCAGTGGGGTATGTAAAAATATTCTTTGGCATTATTGGAAAATTTCTTGTAAAGATCATCCCCAAAAGGTTCCAAAGCATTTTTTGCTTGTTTATGAAAATGGATTTTATCTTCTTCGTTTGCAAAGCCCATGGGAGTCAAATCATAACCTCCGCCAAACCAAAATTTATTTTCCGTTTCAATATAGCGGATGTTCATATGAACGGTGGGTGCATAGGGGTTATGCATATGCGTAATTAAACTGACACCTGTTGCAAAAAATGGACCGGTTGAATCATCCATCGGAAAATGAGCCCCGGAAACTGCAGACCAATTAACGGCCGCTTTTTCAAAGACCGATCCTCGCAAAAGCGAAATTTCACCGCCACCGCCCGTTGTATGATTCCATTCTTGTCGTTTAAATTTTTCAATAGGTTCAAGTGTTTCAAACGCTTCTATGATTGTGCTACGAAGTTTTTTTAAGAAAATTACAATCTCTTTTTGACGCTCTATATTCATTTGCATAATCTCCCCATTTCATATCTTAAAACCATAACCACAAGGATTAATATGCACAAGTCAATTTAATTTGTAGTTAAGAATTTTTACCAGTGAGGCAGTGAAAAAGACATGAGGACTGTGAGAGGCAATGAATTCAGGACCCCTCACTGTCCTCATGTCTATCTCACTGCCTCACTGGTAAAAAATCTGAGACTTTCCAATTTCTAGTAGTACTAGTTATTTTTAGCCTTTCGAGTAACGATAGAGATAAATATTTGTCTTATATAAATCATCAACTGTAATCTTCTTGATAGGTGTCCAGCCTGGTATAGAAAAGGTGTTGCTTATAACATACGTTCCATCCTGCAGTTCCCCCTCAAACTTGGGGCCTAATTTTTCCATAGCTTTCGGGTATAAGTAACAAACAACAAGCGATGCTTGATTTAAATTTACGGTAAAAAAATCTTCTTTTCTAACATCAAGATTCTCTTGTTTAAAAAAATAATTGATAACTTTTGAGTAAATAAAAGGAACCGTGGATGTCTCGAAGGCGGTAATTTGATTTTTTGGAAACTTAATTGCAAGGGGTCGTGCGAGCGTTAAAAACCCCGAACCAAGTTCAAAAACTTCACCAATCAAATCTTTTGGAATGCTCTCATCAACCATCTTTAATAAGGCTTTCTTAACTTTAGAGGATGTAGGCATCGGGGAAATCCCATTCTTAATCGTCCAAAAAATGATTGAGAGAAATGAGACAAATACAAAAAGGCTTAAGAAAAAATAAAAAAAATTTAACATAACTTTTTTATTTACCGTTATGGTATAGGAATTGTCAAGGAGAAATCAATATGAATGACAGAGATATCAAACAGCAACATATTCAAAAAGAAATCAAAGAACTCATCACGCTTGCAGGCGGAAAGGAGAATTCAATTGAAGGTGAGTTGATTTCAAATCTTATTGAAACAAGCTTAAGGCTACTTGATGAAGGACATGATACAGGTCAATTAAAATTGATAAGCCGATCTTTAAAAGAATTAAGATACGCCTACCGAGTTTTTAATTCCTATAAAGGTGTAAGAAGAATAAGTATTTTTGGTTCGGCAAGAACTCCTGAAGATCATCCGGACTATTCTGCTGCCAAAGAATTTAGCGAAAAAATTGCTGAAAAAGAGTGGATGTGCATTACAGGGGCTGCTAACGGAATCATGAAAGCAGGTTTAGAAGGCGCCTCCCGTGAATCAAGCTTTGGTTTATCGATTAGACTTCCTTTTGAAAACCCTTCTAACACGGTAATTGAAGGGGATCCTAAACTCATCAACTTTCGCTATTTCTTTACAAGAAAACTCATGTTTATGAGTCATTCCGATGCCGTAGCTGCATTTCCCGGGGGTGTAGGAACTTTAGATGAGCTTTTCGAGGTCTTGACACTTATTCAGACAGGTAAATCCAATATTATGCCTGTTGTGCTGATGGAGGGAAAAGGGGGGATCTATTGGAAGCATTGGGAGCACTATATGAAAGATCATCTTCTTGCTAATAATCTCATCAGTGAATCTGATTTTAATCTTTTTTATTTAGCTCAATCACCCGATGATGCTATTGCTCATATTTTAAAATTTTATAGACGTTATCATTCAAGTCGCTATGTCAATGATAAATTAGTCATTCGTATTTTAGAGCCGATTAAACCTGAACAACTTTCCCTTTTAAATAAAAACTTTAGCTTTTTAGTAAAATCAGGGGAAATTGAAGCATCCGATGCATTGCCGGAAGAAAGCGATCATCTTGATTTGCCAAGGCTTGTCTTTGAGCACACAAGATCAGATTATGGTTCGGTCAGAGCCCTTATCGATCAAATCAACCTCTTCTAATTATTACAGAGCTTACCTGAAATAATCACAAAACAAAAACTCTAAGGTATTGGGGTCTGGATTGACAGAATGACAGTTTCTCTGAAATGGCTATATAAATATTGACGGAAACTGTAATTTTGTAAAGCCTGACCCCAAGATACTGGTGCTACTTGAAAATGAAAAATTTTAATTTTTTGTAGCGTAGGTTTAACTTAGCGGTGTTTTTGCAGGTTTCAACCTGCAAGTTAAATAAAACAGAACCAACGGGTTAAAACCCGTTGAACATGCGCAGGTTAAAACCTACGCTACAAAAGATTAAAAATTTTCAGATTGAAATAGAACAGTATATATCGTAGAAACGAAATGTTTTGAGACAATAAAAAAAGGGCATGTTGCGAAAGATCTCGCAAAATGCCCTTTTTTTTGAAAAACTAATCAAATCAATTAATTAGTTAATTCCAAGTCCTGCGCTTGCAGTGCCAGTAACAGAAGTTACGAGTGTTGTTCCCGTTGCTGTTGATGAAAATACAAGTAGAACACGTGTTCCGGCTGCTAAAGGAATGTTTAATCCAGTAACAAGACCACTAGAATTTTGATTTATTCCAGCAAGAGGAGGAGTTAAAGTAACAATCGCTCCCGGAACTGCAGTAAATATGTTATTAGCTGGATTTGTGTTAGTATATACTTGAGCCTGGACAGTAACAGAAGTACCAGGCAAGGCAAGTGCTGCTGCTGCGGTAAAATTTGCCGCGATTGAAGTAAGTGTTCCATCTCTTGGCATTGTAAACGCAGTAGTTTCTAACACACCAGTAAGATCTACAGTTGTACCTGCAACGGTGATAGCAACAGGATCAGTAGAAAATCCGAATCCAGGAGCAAACCCAAATGCAGCTATTCCAGTAGTTCCAGCAGCAACTGTTGTCATTGTAGCAACTGGTCCTGTAGCAAAAGGAATGATTGCTCCTGAACCTGCTAAGCCAGCTGCGCCAGTTGCGCCGGTTGCGCCAATTGCGCCTGTTCTTCCTCTTCTACTATGACATGCGTAGTCAGCTGCTCCAATAGTGTCAAGGTTTAATTTTAATGTTTCTTCAAAGTCATTATCTGATAAAAGTACTGAATCATATTCATAAGAATCAACAACATGTAAAGTCTGATCATCATTTTCAAAAACAACAGATAAAAGACCATTATTTAAAAGAGTTTTTACTGGTTCGTTTTTTAGTTTCATGTAATTGTTGTTTTCATCATTAGCATCTTCTGCTTTGATAATCTTTCTATCCAATAAAGGTAGATTGTTAAAATCATTTTTTTTCATAATCGGAGAGTTTACCGTATGATCTAATGATTTTGTTTCAGCTAAAAGAGGAGAGAATGAAGCTCCAATTGTTAGCAAGAGATATAAACTGTATTTTGAAAAAATTTTCATGATATTGCTCCTATTTTTGGCAATTTAAAAGTTCTTATAGTATTAAAATTATTTTTATGTCAAATAATTTTTTAGATTATTGAATTTCAATAACTAAAAAAAATTTTCCACATATTTTTTCAAAAAAGATAAGACATCGATAGATGACAAAGACCGATTTCTTTAAATTTAGCTAGACACCTTTACTTAAATTATATATCTTGACGCAAGGTTACTCAATTACAGCAGAAATAGGAATTTTTTTGACGATTGATTAAGCAAAATTAAGAGAGGATAAAATGGCATTAAATAAAGACCAAATTGAACATTTTAAAAAAAAATTGGAAGCGTTAAAGCATCAACTCAATCATTCTTTAAAAGGCTCGACTGCAGAAGTAAAAAAACCGGATGATGCAACAGGTTACTCTCAACATCAAGCTGATCAAGGAACCGATGACTTTGATCGCACCATTAGTTTGGAAGTTACAAGCCGCGAATATGGAATTTTAAGGCAAATTGAGCGTGCGCTTGAAAAAATTGAAGAAGGCACATACGGTGTTTGTGATGTTACAGGGGAAGATATTTCTGTTCCACGTCTTGAGGCAATCCCTTATGCTACTATGACAGTCAAAGCGCAAGATCAGTTGGAAAAAGGCTTACTTTAGCAAATGGTAATCAGCAAAAAAAACCGGATGATTTTTTTTATTCTTGGGTTTACGCTATTTTTAATCGATTTTCTAACAAAATTTTTTACACAAAAATGGATTCCTTTAATACGCGGAGAAAGTTACCCTTATGGCGGAATTAAAGTTTTTAAAGATTTTCTAGGGGTCGAGTTTTCTATTGTTCATGCAACAAATAAAGGGGCTGCTTGGGGACTATTTTCTGATTTTCAATTTTATTTGATTTGCCTTCGAATTATCCTGATTGCTGCTCTAATAATTTACATATTTTTTTATAATAAACACAAAAGCTCTATAATACCTTTAACCCTTATTGTCTTTGGAGCTTTTGGAAATATTGTCGACTATTTTCTCTATGGACACGTCATCGATATGCTCCATTTTGTTTTGTGGGGTTATGATTTTCCGGTATTTAATGTAGCAGATTCTGCCATTTGCATAGGGATTTTTTGGCTTTTAATGGCTTCATGGT
>JBBSJT010000102.1:0-7682 GCA_038257035.1 Chlamydiia bacterium | reverse complement strand
TAAATAAAAGTGCTGTGAAAATTTCAAAAATAAAATTTCCAAATGATCCAAATTTTATACCACAATCTCTTGCAAAGTTTGATAAAGCAACTTTAGGGATTTTAAACGAAAATTTACCTATTGATGTTCAGAATTTAATTTTAAATTATTTAGGAATAGAAGATTTGATTCAATTTCGATCATCAAATAAAAAATTGTCAGAGGTTTTTTCTGATGAAGAGATGTGTATCTCACAAATTAAAGAAAGTTTTTCAACTGATTTCATCAAGAAATTAGGAATAGAAAAAATTTTAGATGTTATGAAGAATAAACCCTTGAATTCGTTTGCAAATCCCTTAATAATTGCAAGAAATAGTAAAAAAAATTACGATCGTGCTGAAAAATTTGAAGAACACATGCAGGGTCAATCCCTAGCATGGGGTTATGAATCATTAAACAGCTCAAAAATATTCCTTATTTTTAATGACCTTAGTAAAGAATCTTTTTTAGATGATTATATAAGTGATAAATATTATATGATCTCATTACATAATGATTCTGCGTGGGAACAAGGTTTCATAAAAAAAATAGAATATAATTACCGTGCTGGTAATAATTTTGCAACTATCACACCCATTTACAAAGTTGATGAGGATCATTACTCAACCGAGGTAAAAGGGGTAAAAACAAAAACCGATTTCTTCAAAAACTTCAAAACCCTTGAAACCCCCGAAACCCTAGTCCAAATCTAATTTGGACAATTTTCAGACCGACTTGTCGGAGTGAGCTTAATTTTAATCGCAACCCTTTAGTTTTTTGAAAACAAAAATTTCGATTAAAAATTATGAACTTGTGAGAGAATCGTCTCATAAAGGGATAATCTTTCTTTATTAAATCTTTAAAATAAATTAATCGATAATAATTAAATATTGGTGTATAATAATACTTTTAAAGGAGGATTTATGCAGCCAAAAGGCTTGGGAAGTCGCGACAGTTTTTCCAGATGCGGACCGACAGACATCTACATCATAATCCGCAACCCCCAAATGAAATTAAACCCGATCGATCCTATTGAACTAGACACCATCGAAAAAGAATGCGCACGAAATGACGCTGAAATAAAACAAATGTCTGGTGCCAAACCCATTTTATTCCTGATAAAAGGTACCAAAATTTTTCTTACTGTTCTATTTTTTCCTGTTCGCATTGTTTTTGCTGTTCCTAAATTTGCTTTAACACAAATTATTCCTCAAATGGCAAAAAAAGTGAAAAAAGCCTTTTCAACGTTAAATGAAGCTTTAAGAAAAGCTGTTAATGCAGTAACTATCAGAACAAAAGTTTTAAAAAGCTTAAAAGTTGCTTTGCACCCACTCGCATCTCTCATAAAGACTTCCTTTCAAAAACTCTCAAAAAATATGTTTAAGCCATTTACGGGGTTTGTAAATGGTTCCAAAAATAGCATTAATAAAATAACATCTTTTGTTTCTAAACAATTAAGTAAAATTAAAATCTCTTTTAATTTTGTTAAAGGTTTTACTTCTAAAGTGATGGAACTCTCAAAAAAAGCAGAAGATATTTTACCCTCTTCCATACCTTTTGCAAGTTCTTTTACAAAGTTAAATGCAGCAACAAAATCCTTCACGAAAAACGTTAATTCTAAGGCAAAGGCATTGGGTAATAAAGCAGCACACTATTCAAAAGGATTACAAAAAGGTGTCGCGCGCCTCGCAAAACCAATTGCCAGTAAATTAAAAGCCATTTCGAAAAAAACAGCTGCAGTTTTAGACAACGTGAAAAAAAAGGTTGTCAATGCTATTGCACCAAAAGTTGTGGCCATCACTGAAGCTATTGAAAATAAAGTAGTAAGCGCAATTCAACTTTGCAAGCCACCTGTAGTGGTGGTTGTTGCATTTCTTAGTCAAATTAACCAAGCAGCCATTAGTTTATTTTTTAGAAATTCAGGGGTGCAACTGCTCAAAAAAAGAATTGCTGTTTTGAAAAAAATAACCATAAAAATGCAACGTGTGTCAGTCGCCATTTTAAGAAGCTTTGAGCGAGTAAAAGATGAAGCCAAAAGAGGGTTAAAGAAAATGGCCAATAAAGCCAAACAGCTTTATGTTAAGGCTGCTGTTTACGGCGACAAGGGCAGACAAAAAGCATTGGTTGCCTTTCAAAAAATTTGGCAGATTTTAAAAAGCGGCCTTATTTACTTCATGAGCTTTTTTACGGGCTTGGGAAGGTTTTTCATCGGTCTGATCAGATGGTTTCGTATTATGGTTCGGTTTTCAGGCTATCTTGTCCGTGAAATCTACCGCGAATTCAAGCTCCAGCTCGCCTCTTCGTAATACATACCGCTACAATTAAATTATCGTATGTTTTTTTAGTTGAAAAGGGCTATAGCATTGACTAAAGCCCTTTATTGGTTAATGGCTATCACCTTAACAGGCTTCGGCGCATCGTTGACAAACTTCAGAACATTCTTGACAATGCTTTGCTTCCATGTTTTTACATTCATCAGCACATTTTTTACAGGCATTTGAACATAGTTCCATTATTTCAGTTTTAAAATTAGAATTTCCACTCTCTGCCTTAATAGCCAAAGAACATATATCAGCACACTCAGCACATATAGCAGCTGTTTTCTTATGTCCTTCTTCTAAGCATTTTTTAGCACAAGATACGCACACGCTCATGCACTCTAGCATTGTTTGCATATGTTCGCTGTGAGCTTCTGGGAATTCTGTATTTTTGTTACCTTGATTCATCATAAACAACTCCTTTTGTTAAGAGGGATACATATTTAATGATCAGGATTTCATTCCCTCCCAAAAAAATCCTGCACTAAGGAAAAATAGAAATAGTCAGTTGTAATGAAACTTTCTGATTTCTACTCCTAATCTTAGCAATACCACATTTTGAGCAGAAACTAAAGTTAAAAATCAGAACAGTTGTGCCACCAAATAAATATTTCAATTTAAGCATTAATTAGTAAAGATGATGCTTTATCCATTGACAAGCTATGCTACTAAGTATCCAATTAATGACCCCACAAACAAAGCGATAACCGGTACTTTAACAGGCTTGAAATGGAATAGCTTGTAGGCAATATTTAAGATACTCAAAAGAATCAATGCCGGGTAGCTTACTTGCAAAATAGGGATCAACATATTCGCAATTCCTGAAAAATTCAAGATTGAAATGAAATAAGTGACGATCAATGTTCCAATCAATGCAGGAACATAGCCAATTTTTTTGTTGGAAATATCATAATGAATAAATTCTGCAAAAACTGCAGCTAATGCAATAGCTGTTGTCAAACAAGCAAGTGCCACTGCAATGCATGCTATAATTCCTGCGTAGGGGCCTAAAACATGAATGGCGATTGTTCCAATGAGCTTGTCAGGAGTAACATCACTCAAGCCCTCACTATGAAATGCTGCAACAAAACTAAAGCCAATATAAACCAAAGATAATAGTGTCGCGCCAATTAAGCTCGCTTTCAATGTCATGTTGATAATGAGTTTATCATTTTTTTCGCTTGCAGCTTCTGGATATGTTTTTAAGCAAGTAAGAACCACTGATGAAAAGAAAAATGCGCCAATCAAATCCATTGTTTGATAACCATCATTTAATCCTTTTAGAAAAATATCAAAGGATGAAGTGTCGCTAATTGGTAAGGCCGGGGAAACTATAAGCCCTTTAATAATGATAAACGCCAAAGATCCCAAAAGAATAGGGGTTAAAATAACCCCAAGGACATCGATGATCGAATTTTTTTTATAGGTAAAAGCAAAGATAATCAAACAAGAGACAATGCTAAAAAAAGAGGCAGTCATATCCGGAAAGTAAAGTTGCATTGTTGAAAACGACAGTGCAATGCAGCGGGGGAGTGCGCCAAACGGCCCAATGAGCCCCATAATGCCTAAGGCAATCAGAAAGCCTGGGACTTTTCCAACGCGATTAAAAAAATATTTATAATTTCCATCAAAAAGGGTCATGGAGATAAGTCCAAGAAATGGAACTCCAACTGCAGTAATCAATAAGCCCATTATGGCGTATAAAGTGTTGCCTTTTGCCATTTGACCAAGTGCCAAAGGAAATACAACATTACCTGCTCCAAAAAACATGGAAAACATGGCAAGGCCGGTTGAAATGATATGCTTATTTTTTAAATCCATTAAGTTGCTCTTTTAAGTTATAAATTTGAGTAAGTCTACTAAACTTTATACTATCATCTAAATTATTATCAATGACAAAATAAAATTTTGTTATAAGTCTATTGCTATAAAAAAGACTTGACTTTCATATTGCCAATAGGTTATGAAGGTAAGATATTTAATTAATGAGTACATGATGTATTTACCCAAAAGTTCTATAAAAATAGCCCCCTCAATTTTAGCGGGTGATTTTGGCCATTTTGCAGATGAAGCAAAACGTATTGAGGATTCAGGTGCCAATTGGCTGCACGTCGATATCATGGATGGTCATTTTGTCCAAAACATTACAATCGGTCCTCGGGCTGTAGCTGCAATTAATCGATCAACTAACATGTTTTTAGATGTTCATTTGATGATGTACAATCCTTATGATTATGTTGAACGCTTTGTTGAAGCAGGTGCCGATCAAATCACCATTCATCTAGAAGCTACCGAAGATGTGGATGAAACTTTGGCCTTTATCAGAAAGTGTAATGTCAAAGCCGGGCTTGCGATCAACCCTGAAACATCCGTTACTCTTCTAACAAGATATTTGAATTTATGCGATATGGTTCTACTAATGACGGTCGATCCTGGATTTGGTGGCCAAGCTTTCAAACCTGAGGTTTTAGAAAAAATTGAATTTTTACGAGGTGTCTGCGATAAGCTTGATCTTCGTAAAGGTGGAGTCTACGTTAAGCACACTGATCAAACTACCCCTCCTTTTGATATTCAAGTCGATGGCGGTATTAATAATGAAACAGCTAAATTATGCTTCGATGCCGGCGCTAATGTTTTTGTAGCCGGAACATTTCTTTTTAAACAACAAAATTTAAAAAATGCTGTGACAGATTTGCGGCATGCGGCTGGAGGCTAAAACTATGGTAGTCAGTACACAGATTATACCCGGGATGACCATCTCGATTGGGACGAAGTTATATCGCGTTGAATCAAGCGTTAAAGTTATGGTTCCTAAGGGTACACCTTTTATAAAGACCAAATTAAAAGATCTTGGTACAGGTGAATTGGTTGAAAAGAGTTTTAAACCCGATCAGATGATTAAAGATGTCTCGATCATTGAAAAACATTTGGAATTTCTTTATCCTGAAGGAAAAGATTATCTTTTCTTAGATATTGAAACATTGGATCAGATTTTAGTGCCTTCGCACATTGTTGGAAATAACATTAATTATCTCAAGGAAGGGATTGCCTTAAAGGCTACTTTTTATGGAGAAACCGTTTTTTCTGTAGAACTGCCTCAGTTCTTAGAAATTATGATCGCTAAAGTTGAAAATGGAGTAAATTCCGGACAACTCAGCACAAATAAAGTCGCCATCCTGGAAACAGGGGCAAGAGTTGAAGTCCCTCCTTTTATTGAGATCGGGGACATTATCAAGGTAGATACAAAAACAGATGATTATATACAAAGAGTTTAGGAGTCTTGCATGTGGGAAATAAAGCAGATTAAAGAATTGATGGCGGCCATGGGACGCACTTGCATGAAGCGCATTTCAATTAAAGATAAAAATGGTTTTGAAATTGTTCTTGAAAGAGAAGAACATGGCGTTTGTAAGCCTCAAGATCTTGGTATGGATTCTTATTCATCCGATCCAAGAAATGATCCTTCTTTTCGCCGTTATAATTCAAATCAGAGCCATGAAATTCCAACCTCTTTGGTTCCACCAATCAAAGTGGCTCCTTTAGAAGAGCCATCAGGCTCTTTTGTAACATCTCCAATGGTCGGAACATTTTATTCCTCTCCATCGCCGGACGACCCAGCTTTTGTTAAAATTGGTGATAAGATCGATAAAAATGATGTGGTCTGCATTATTGAGGCGATGAAGGTTATGAATGAAGTAAAAGCCGGTGTGTCGGGTACCGTTGCCGAAATCTTGCCTGAAAGCGGCCATCCTGTAGAATTTGGAACTAAATTATTGCGCGTCATCCCCGGATAAAAATATATGCAAAAAGTACTTATTGCCAATCGTGGAGAAATCGCAGTTAGGATCATTCGTGCCTGTCACGACCTTGGACTGCAAACCGTTGCAGTCTATTCTCAGGCAGATTCTGAGGCTTTGCACGTGCTGCATGCCGATGAAGCAATCTGCATTGGGGAGCCCCAATCTGCAAAATCTTATTTAAGAATTCCAAACATTTTGTCTGCTTGCGAAATTACAGGTGCGGATGCCATCCATCCGGGTTATGGTTTTTTAAGCGAAAATGCAAATTTCGCCTCCATTTGTGAAAGTTGCGGGATAAACTTTATTGGGCCAACTCACGAAGCGATCTCCTTCCTTGGCGATAAAGCCCAAGCAAAAGCTACTGCAAAAAGAGCAAAATGTCCGGTAATTCCGGGCTCTGATGGAGTTGTAGAAGATTTAAAAACAGCTCTTCATGAAGCTAATAAAATTGGGTATCCGGTTTTTATTAAAGCTGTTGCCGGTGGTGGTGGTAAAGGCATTCGTATTGCTCAAAACGAATTTGAATTTGCTAAATTTTTTATTGCCGCAAGAACAGAGGCTGAAGCTAACTTTGGCAATCCAAGTGTCTACTTGGAAAAAATGATCGTGAATCCACGACACGTCGAAGTGCAGATCATCGGAGACAAGCATGGCAATTATGTTCATCTAGGGGAGCGCGACTGCACAACTCAAAGACGACGCCAAAAATTGATTGAAGAGGCTCCAAGCCCTGTTTTAAGTCCGAAGTTACGACAAAAAATGGGCCAAGCTGCCATTAGCGTTGTAAGGGAAGCTAATTATTCCTCCGTTGGGACAGTGGAATTTTTGTTGGATGAAAACCATGATTTTTACTTCATGGAAGTCAACACCCGCATACAAGTTGAACATAGTGTTACCGAAGAATTAACGGGCATTGATCTGATCAAAGAGCAGATTAATGTAGCGATGGGTAAAAAACTTTCATTTGAACAAAAAGATGTTGAGTTCAAAGGTCACGTCATTGAATTTCGAATCAACGCAGAAGATGCTTCGAAAAACTTTGCTCCTTCACCCGGACGCCTTGAATATTATTTACCACCCGGTGGCCCACATGTAAGGGTTGATAGCGCATGTTATTCCGGTTACACAATACCGCCAAACTATGACTCGATGATCGCAAAACTGATTGTCAGAGGAAAAACAAGGGAAGAAGCGATTGCTGTAGGCAAGCGTGCTCTTCGCGAATTTCATATTGGGGGAGTAAACTCAACAATTCCTTTTCATCTTTATATGCTTGAAGATGAGAAATTTTTAGCGAGCGATTTCAACCTCAATTATATTGACAGCCTGATTGAAGAAGGATGCTCCTTCACACTGGACCCATAGCGTTGCTAACGTAAAAACACAAAGAGATTTGTTCTAGTTTCTGTTGATTATTTTACCGCGACGATCGATAGGAAAAGATTATAGCGTTAGTGAAGATCTTTTTACCGCGAAGGCCGCGAAGAAGCGCAAGCTCAGCTTGCGGGAAGAGACGCGAAGAAGCGCGCTGTCGCGCGATAGGAAT
>JBBSJT010000101.1:0-7715 GCA_038257035.1 Chlamydiia bacterium | reverse complement strand
TATCTTGCTTATCGTGCCGCGTAGCGATCGTGCATATCCTGTAAAAAAAATAAGAGCAGGATTGCAATGAGGTAATTAAAAAATTTCATGTGTAATGGAATGTTTATATTTCAAAAAAATGTTGGTGGGATTCGAGTAGAAGGGGTATACTGAAACTTTTATTTTTAAAGGGAGCATCTGATGACACCAAAATTAACGATTGAAAAATTTAACGAATTAAAAAATAGAGCCGTCATTGTTGACACAAGGCATCCTGAAATTTTTGCAAAGGGTTATGTTCAAGGCTCGATCAATATACCTATCGAGGGCGCGTTTTACCAATGGGCAATCCAGGTAATACAGAAAGGGAGTTCCATTATTTTAATCACTGACACTGAAGATACAATTAAAGACACAATAAGACAGTTAACCTACATCAATTTAAACCAGATCCTTGGATTTATTGTTTTTGATTCAAGTTTAAAAAGCGAAACATTAAATTTACTTAATGTAATGGATTTAAATGATAACATGAATGATTTTTATGTTGTGGATGTCAGAACAACACAGGAATGGAACGATGGTCATATTGAATCGGCACACCACATGGATCTTGCCGAATTTCAGCAAAAGCTTGAAAGTATTCCAAAAGAAAGCCAAGTAGCGATCACTTGTGGTGCAGGATTTCGCTCATCGGTTGCAGCTTCCATTTTGAAAAATTCTGGCCATGAGAATGTGTCAAGCATCCAAGGGGGCATGCGCGCATGGAATCAGGCCAACCTTCCCATTAAATAGCCAATTTGCTAAAATAGTTTTTTTTTATTAAAGAGATCAAAAAAACTATCTATTATTAGTTTCTGATTTTTTAACAGTGAGGCAGTGAGGAGCTGTTAAAAAATCAGAAACGAATCATATAGACTTAGGTAACTTAATGTCCTCATTGGTAAAATGTAAATATTTGATAGCGCATAATTTAGGGAATGAAAAAATGAGAAAGCCGGCAAAAGATTTATTGATAGGTGCCCATACCTCAGCAGCAGGCGGGGTGTACAACGCCCTTTTGGAAGGGGATGAGATTGGAGCTACGACTATTCAGCTTTTTACAAGCAATCAAAGACAATGGGCGTCAAGACCCATGCCTCAAGAAACAATTGATCTTTGGAAGCAAACAAAGCAGCAAACAGGCTTAAAAGAGATCATGAGTCATGACAGTTACCTCGTTAATCTTGGAAGTGGTGATCCTGAAAACTTAGAGAAAAGCCTAAAAAATTTTAGACAGGAAGCGGAAAGATGTGTTGCACTTGGAATTACCTATTTAAATTTTCACCCGGGTGCTGCACTTCAGGAAGATCCTGATCTTGTTCTTGATCGCATAGCGACAAGTTTATTATCTTTTGAAGATGTCATCGCTGACAGTGGAACAAGGCTTTTATTGGAAGCAACAGCCGGACAAGGTTCAGCTCTTGGGTGGAGGTTTGAGCATCTTGCAACAATTATTGAAAAAGTAAAAAATAAGATTCCTATTGGAGTTTGTATTGACACATGCCATATATTTGCAGCAGGATATGATATACGGACTCAAGAAGCTTGGAACGAAACTCTTAATGAATTTGATCGCATTGTCGGCTTAAAACATCTTTATGCTTTTCATGTTAATGATTCGCTAAAAGGTTTAGGCTCCAGGGTTGATCGACATGCACCTTTGGGTGAAGGATTGATTGGAATAGAAAGCTTCAAAGTGTTAATGACAGACAAAAGAACAAGAGAGCTGCCAAAATATTTGGAAACACCGGGCGGCCCTGAACTTTGGAAAAAAGAAATTCAAATGTTACGAGAATTTGCACAATAGAAAATAAGGAAACATCATGCGTATTAGAATTAAAGAATTAAAACAAAAGAAACTATCTTTACAAGTTGGTTCTGAACTAACGGTAAAGGGATGGGTTCGTACAGTAAGAAATCAGAAAACTTTTTCTTTTATAGAGATTAATGATGGTTCAACACTTTCTAATTTTCAAGTTATCGCAAATCCGGATATTCCAAACTATGAGAAATTAATATCTGAACTTTCAACAGGGGTTTCTGTTTCCATTACAGGTGTTTTAGAAAAAAGTCCTGGAGATAAACAAGATCTTGAAATGCATGCAAAGAAAATTGAAATCATTGGAAAATGTAATCCTGAAGAATATCCGCTTCAAAAAAAGCGTCACTCTTTTGAGTTTCTAAGATCGATTGCGCATTTACGCCCAAGAACAAACACTATTGGTGCTGTTGCAAGATTAAGAAATGCACTTGCATTTGCAACCCATAGTTTTTTTCAACAAAATGGATTTCTATATTTGAATTCCCCGATCATTACAGGTTCTGACTGCGAAGGTGCAGGAGAAATGTTTCGTGTTTCAACTTTAGATCCTGAAAAATTGCCACGGGGGGATAAAGGTCGAATTGATTATTCCCAAGATTTTTTTGCAAGACCAACCTTCTTAACGGTTTCAGGGCAGTTATCAGGTGAAGTTTATGCTTCCGCGCTATCTGATGTGTATACGTTTGGACCAACATTTAGAGCAGAAAACTCAAATACTTCAAGACATTTGGCTGAATTTTGGATGATTGAACCCGAAATGGCTTTTGCAGACATCAATGATAACATGGACAACGCTGAAAGCTATTTGAAATTTGTGATCAAGTATGCCTTGGAACATTGTCCAGAAGATATGGAATTTTTTGATAAGCATATTTCTCCAGGGCTCATAGAGCGTTTACAACTTATTGTAGACACGCCTTTTGAAAGATCTACCTATACTTATGCCCTCCGTATTTTGGAAAAGGCAGATAAAAAATTTGAATACCCAGTCAAATGGGGTGTCGATCTGCAATCAGAGCATGAGCGCTTTTTAGCAGAAGAGTTTTTTAAGAAACCTGTGATCATTACGGATTATCCAAAAGAAATTAAATCATTTTATATGCGCAGCAATGATGATGGAAAAACAGTTGCCGCTATGGACGTACTTGTTCCAAAAATTGGCGAAATCATTGGAGGAAGTCAGCGTGAAGAGCGTTTGGATTATCTTGTGAAAAAGGTCAAAGACGCGGGCTTAAATGAAGAAGACTACTGGTGGTACCTTGAACTTAGAAAATATGGTACTGTGCCTCATGCCGGTTATGGTGTTGGTTTTGAGCGTCTTGTGCAGTTTGTCACAGGCATGGAAAACATCCGCGATGTTATTCCATTCCCAAGATACCCCGGCAAAGCCGACTTCTAAGCATCGACAGAGAGTAAAGAGAGGTTGTTACCGTTTTTTTAACTTTTTTTACCGCGAAGAGCGCGAAGAAGCGCAAGCTTCGCTGCGGGAAGAAACGCGAAGAGAGCGCGCTTAAAGCGCGAAGAGAAACAAACCTAAAGTTTAATCCCTCTCCCTCTTTGCGGTTTGCAAAGAGGGTTATTAGTAAAATTGTTTAGTCAAAACAATTTTAAAAGGATTTTTTATCAATAGCTATTGAAATGCCTTTTTCGCGCATAGCGCGCTTCTTCGCGCCTTCTTCCCGCAGCATAAGCTGCGCTCCTTCGCGGTCTTCGCGGTAAAAAAGTCCCTCACAACGTTCTTCTAATTGTGTTCTCTGTGGGGAAACGCGTTTTAGAGGGTCCAGGTGAAGGATGGTTCATCGATGAAGTCGACTACTTGTTTGATTGTAAACCTTTTAGCTTCAATCGGGTTACACATCGCTTTTAATAGATAAATGAATTTTTGAGAACATACCATTTTAAGAAAGCTTTCATCAAATCCCAAGCTGAAAACAGGGTAGCCGTCGCGGTTATTAGGATCATTGTAGGGAGGATTATTTGTAAGAGCGGCATAAAATGTTGCGCCCAACTGAAAAACATCAAAAGCTTGACAAGTCTTTAAGGTATAGCGAATTGGATAGTCCGGCTTAAACGGCGAATAGGAATGCGTGTGCATGTCAATTTCTAAGAGATCGTTTGGATTATTGCCTTTTAGCAAACCTGCAAGATCAGCATAGCAAAGATCGTACTTTTTATTATCTTCAGTTTCAACAAAAATGTTTTCAGGTTTTATATCGAGTATAGCAAAACCATTATCATGCAAAAATTTCATGGTGTAGATAAGCACTCTAAAACCATCTTTCAACAGAGGTAGTCTATCTCTTAAAATTAGATTACCAGCACATTCGGCTAAATCGCTCTCATTATAATAATATCCGACAAAGCCTAAATCAAAAGTAAAATAAGGAGCTTTTTGAACCCCTGCCATACCGAATTTTTCTAACATTCTCAAAATTGCGGCTTCCGTCCTAATGCTTTCTATTGCTTTAGCTTTTAATTGTATAGGATCCTTGAACCCCGTAAAATCAGTTAATGCTTCTTTAGATATGGCAAATCGGCCAAGACTAATGTTTTGCAATTTGAAAATCACTCCAAAGCCTCCTGTAATAGGTTCTCCGGGATTCGTTAGATTGATCAACCAAAATTTCTCTTCAAGAGTAGCTGCTGCTAAAATGGTAGAAAAATGATTAAGAGCATATTTAGAAATTGTTTTTTGCTGAAACTTAAGAAAAATGGAACAAGGAAGTTGCACTCCTTCTATTCTTTCATGAAATACAGAAATGATTTTCATTAACGTTTTTTTTTGAATGACCGTGTCGTAATCCTTTGCAATAAGATAATCGGTATTTGATCCTTCCATGTAGTTGCAAATGATCGAGTTATACTGATCGATGATTTTTGTTAAAAGCCTTGCCTTCTTTAATTTTTTAATCCACCAATTGCTGTTAAGATTTTCCAAATTTTGTAAAATTTTCTCCTTAGAAAGGTGCAGGCGAGATGATAAGTCATCAAGGTCAAGGTAAACTTCAAGAGGCTTATCTATATAAAGTGTTTCAATCGCTTCTGGCCTAAAAGTGTAACATTTGATGTCAAATTTTGAAATTTGTGGGCTAAAAATATTTAGATGCAGGCGCGAACGTTTGCGGTCTTGAGAAATTAAAAGACCTTCCTTAGAGTAGCTGGGCTGGGTTTGTCGTGAAATAATGCAGCCATCTATCAAAGTGTTCATAATTTCACTATCTTAAGCTATAATGTGCAGAAAATTTTGACAAAAGGATGTCTTTTCTTTGAAAGATATTATATGTTTTTTTGTCTCTTGAAATATGAGCTCATCCATTTTACTCAAGTTATGCACAAGTTTTTCTTTACTGTGATTCAGCAAATCATTGATCTCATCAATATTCATTAAGGTGATCCCATCTTCAAGACTTAACCTAGGATCTACATTTCTTGG
The DNA here is from genome assembly GCA_038257035.1 of Chlamydiia bacterium. Lineage (GTDB taxonomy): Bacteria > Chlamydiota > Chlamydiia > Chlamydiales > Parachlamydiaceae > JBBSJT01. The sequence continues at coordinate 2,439 of JBBSJT010000101.1, read as the reverse complement.
AACCGAAAGATCCATAATTAACTTATTAGCTATTTTTAAATCATCTGAAACAGGTTTTTTAATTAAAAAATTTGGGGCTTTAGTGCCCACAATAATCCAGTCATAGTTTTGCCATTCTTGAAGATCGTTCCATAAAAGTTGCTTTATCTGATACTTATTTGCAATTTCAGCGGCAAATTCATAAGTGCGGTTGCAAATTGAAATGTCTTGGCATTGCTTTAATTTTAAATAATGGATCATGTTGCAATTGATGTTTGATGCCCCAACAAACAAAATTTTTGTTTGTTTAAAATCGTGGAATTGTTGAAGACCTGCCGTAAAAAGAGCATCTCCAAGTTTTGGACCCCCTCGTTGTAAGGGAAGGGTTGTCCGAACTTTCTTACCAACGGTTAAGGCTTTTTGAAAAAGAAAATGAAGTTCTTTTGGAATAATTTGATGTTGAAGGGATGCTTCATACCCGGTTTTTACCTGTGCTTGAATTTCTGTTTCTCCAAGGATTGCGCTGTCAAGCCCTGCAGTTACCCTTGCAAGGTGCAAAAAACAATCAAAGCCAAAATATGAATAGAGTTTTTGATCAAAATCATCCTGCACTTCATTTCTTAAGATATTCATGATATAGGTATGAGTTTGTGCCAAGTCTTCTGAATGAAAATAAATTTCTGTGCGGTTGCATGTAGACAATAGAATAAAGGCGTGTTTATCATGAATAGACTGGTCGGGTCCAAATTTACGCTGGCAAGTTTTTGCTAGCGTTTCGCGCAGCTTTAAATCGGCCAGTTTATGATTTATTCCAAGAATTCCAATGAGCATTCCAGGGTGCCTTTTATGATGATTTTCAAATTAAGGTTCAACTCACCTTACGCCAAATTATTTATGTAAACCAGCTGCACTCTTTCCTCTAGAATGTCTTTTTCGTCGAACATAGCTTGCTATGTTCTCCTCAAGAACGCTTACCCTTCCATTCTCAGAAAAAAAAGTTCGCTTTGGTTTCCAAAAAATCATTATTAGCGTAAGGTGAGTTTATAGTCAATAAAGGCAATTCTTGACAAACACTTATTTTAGAAGTTGCTATCTTTTTTTGGAGCGGCGCCAATTAATAATAAAATACAAATATATCACAAACAAAGCTACTTTCAGTCTAATCTGGTACTTGCATAGCTAAAAACTGTTTTAATATAACTTCTATGATTTTTCTTCTTTAAGTAGAACGCTCTATCAAGAGCACCTTACTGTCTTAGGAAAGTCTCTATGTCGTTCACGCTTAACCACTTGTCGTTCGTGTTGGAGGCGTAGGAGAAGTCTTCCATCAAGTTCTTGCCGTTTCGGCCTTTTAAAAATTTAGAAAGACGCTCTGGTTGGTGCGTGTAAATCTCCGGCACAATAATAAATCGGTCGTCAAATTCAAAGGAGTGTCTTGCATCTTCACAACCAATCATGAGTTCGTGTAATTTTTCACCTTCTCTTATTCCACTGACATCAAGTTTAAGATTGGGTGCCAAAGCTTTTGCGATGTCAACAATGTTGACGCTTGGAATCTTTGGAACATAAATTTCGCCACCCCTGGAATCTTTTAAGCAACTAATGACAAAATCAACCGATTGATCAAGTGTGATCCAAAATCTTGTCATTCTTAAATCTGTGATGGGTAGAGATGTAGATCCACCTGCCAATACTTTTCTCCAAAAGGGGATTACGCTGCCACGGGAACCTGCAACATTACCATAGCGAACGACAGAAAAGGCAGGTTTGCCGGATGCACCAACATAAGAGTTGCCCGCTACAAAAAGCTTATCGGAACAAAGTTTACTCGCCCCATAAAGATTGATGGGATTAGCTGCCTTATCGGTAGATAAGGCAATGACTTTTTCAACACCACAATCAATTGTCGCATCGATCACATTCATTGCCCCGATTACATTTGTTTTTATAAACTCTGTCGGATTATATTCGGCTGCAGGCACTTGTTTTAATGCCGCTGCATGAATCACATAATTGACTTCGTGAAATGCTCTTTCTAATCGATTTTTATCACGGACATCGCCTAAAAAATAACGCATTTTCGAGCTTCTAAAAATCGGGTCTATTTCCAACATTTGACTCTGCTTCCATTCGTCCCGGCTAAAAATAATGACCTTGGAACATTCATCTTCCAGCAAGAGTTTTTTTGCCAAAGCATTGCCAAAGCTTCCTGTGCCTCCTGTTATTAGGATGGTCTTATTTTTGAAAAAAGAATGGTCATTCATACTTGCCCTTTAAGTTTAGACTGGAATTTGAAATCCTAAACCCTTATTCTAATGGTTATTTAAGATAAAAGTGTATATAGAGCATTATACAATTATTTAACAGCTTTTCAAGGTCACATGGCAAAAGAATACGACGAAACAACAGTTAAGACACTAGACGCTTTAGCACACATTCGTTTAAGAAGTGGAATGTATA
>JBBSJT010000100.1:0-7921 GCA_038257035.1 Chlamydiia bacterium | reverse complement strand
CGTAAGGACGACCGTTTTCAGCTTTAACTTTCGCTTTTCGTAAGCGTGAAGATGCCACCATCTCCATTGCTTGCGTGATTTTACGAATATTGCTCACTGAATGAATTTTTTTACGAATATCTCTTAATGTTGCCATCGTTCTTTAAAATCTTTTGTAAAAATCTCTGTAGCTTCATTTAATTTATTAAAAGTTACTGTATCCAAATCTTTAGTACTTGCGATAATGAGGGGTATATCAGGATATTTGCTTTCAATATAAAGATATAATTCCTCCTCGTAAGTTTTTAGAGATTCTAATTCTAAATGGTCTAAATACCCTTGAGTACCTGCAAAAATAATGATGACCTCTTTTTCAAGTGGATAGGGAGTATTTTTGCCTTGTTTTAGAATTTCAATCATTCTCTCGCCGCGGTTAAGTTGGGCTTTTGTGGCAGCATCAAGCTCTGATCCAAATTGTGTAAAAGCAGCAAGCTCACGGTATTGTGCAAGGTCTAATCGCAAATTTCCCGCAACCTTTTTCATTGCTTTAGTCTGGGCTTTGCCGCCTACCCTTGAAGCAGAAATTCCCACGTTAATGGCCGGACGTATACCTGCAAAAAAAAGATCGGATTCAAGATAAATTTGTCCATCAGTAATTGAAATAACATTTGTCGGAATATAGGCAGAAACATCATTAGCTTGTGTTTCAATAACAGGAAGAGCCGTTAGTGAGCCACCGCCAAGTTCATCGCTTAACTTCGCAGACCTTTCTAAAAGTCGGGAATGCAGATAGAAAATATCTCCTGGATAAGCTTCACGGCCAGGTGGGCGTCTTAGTAAAAGGGCCAGTTGACGATAGGCTTGTGCGTGCTTGGAAAGATCATCATAGCAGCAAATGGCATGTTTTTTATTGTACATAAAATATTCACCCATCGCAACACCGGCATAAGGAGCTATATATTGCAAAGGAGCCGGTGCTGATGCTGAAGCTACAACGACAATAGAATACTTCATAGCATCCTCTTCTTCCAATTTCTGGACAAGCTTTGCAACCGTTGATTCTTTTTGTCCGATGGCTACATAAATACAAATATTGTCTTTATCCTTTTGATTTAAGATCATATCCAAAAGAATTGTTGTTTTGCCTGTTTGACGATCTCCAATAATAAGTTCCCTTTGCCCGCGTCCGATTGGGATCATGGAATCGATTGCTTTAATACCTGTTTGAACAGGTTCATTCACAGGTTGTCTTTCGACAACATTAGGAGCAAGGCCCTCAAGAGGCCTTGTATATTCAGTGTAAATCGGGCCTTTTCCATCAAGCGGAAGTCCTAGCGGATCGACAACTCGACCAACAAGTGCATCTCCTACAGGAACAGAAGCAATTTTTCCTGTTCTCTTTACAATGTCTTGTTCTTTAATGCCTATGTCAGAGCCTAATAATACAACACCTACATTATCGACTTCCAAATTTAATACAATGCCTTGGGTACCATTGGGAAATTCAACAAGTTCGCTCATCATTACATCATCTAAACCCCAAACACGGGCGATTCCATCACCCACTTGCAAAACATGTCCAATGGATTCTAAAGTTAGCTTTTCATCAAATTTCTCAAGACTTTCCTGAATAACCCAAGAAACTTCTTCCGGTTTAAATGTCATTTAACTTCTCTTTTATTTTTTTAAGTCTGCCGGTTATGCTAAAGTCGAGCATTTTATTTCCAATTACTAAAATGACCCCGCCAATAATTTTCTTGTCTACTTTCTTACTAAAAATTATTTTCTTATGAAGTTTTTCACTTAAATTTTTTTCTAGTTTTGTTTCGTTGGCCTCATCAAGCGGTACTGCCGTTACGATATCAGCCTCCCAAATCCCTAAATCCTCGTTTACCATTTGCCTATAATATCTGGCAATCATCTCAAAGTTATTAATTCTGCCTTTTTCAATCAAATAAAACAAAAAATTCATGATGACAGAATCATATTCTGTTTTTAAAATATCATTTAAAACCTGTAATTTTTCATTTACTAAAATGTAGGGTGCTTTAAGAAATTTTAATAATTTGGAATTGACATAAAGCACTTTCAATATAGTTTCAAAATCTTTTAGCCTTCTTTCAAGATTGCCCTTTTTTTTATCCAGTTCAAACAATGCTTTAGCGTATCTTAAAGAAATCGAGTGATTCATGCTTTACAACTTAGCCTCCTCAACAAATTGAGCGATAAGCTTGAGTTGATCCTCACTTTTAAGCTTTTCTTGCAAAACTTTTTCTGTTATTTGCACAACAAGATTGATAACATCTTTTTTGAAATCACTCTTGGCTTTCAAAATTTGGGCCTCTAAATCTGACTTTGCCTTATCAAAAATTATTTTTGCATGAGATTGAGCATCCTTTTGAATCTCGGCACTCATCATGCGACCTTCTTCTATTGCTTGCTGAATCTTATTTCTAGCCTCATGGTCAATCTCTTTCAACTTTGCCTCATACTGCATATTTAACTCTTTAAGAGCTTCTTTTTGAGCAGCGATTGCATCAAATTCACCTTGAATTTTAATTTTACGATTTTCCAAAGTATCTAAAAGTGGTTTCCAACCATATTTTTTCATGATAAAAAGCATGATTAAAAAAGCGATTATTTGAATAATAACTTGTGATAATTCAAAATCTAACATTAACCCATCCGTCCAAATGCAATAAAGAACACGATTAGGGCATATATGGTAAGGGCTTCAATTAAAGCTGCTCCAATAATCATATTGGTTAAAATTTTTCCTGAAGCTTCAGGCTGTCTGCCGATCGCTTCCAGACCTGCTTTTACGGCAAGTCCAAGACCTATGGCGGATCCGAATGCAGCAATCCCCACACATAAGGGTGCTGTTAGTGCTAATGCTGTTTGAACATCCATTTTAATCACCTTTATTTTTCATTGTTTATATGAATTTCCTCTTTATGAGGAACAGATAACAGAATATAAATTGTGCTAAGCAAGGTAAAAACCATTGCTTGCATTACGTTAGTCAATAAACCAAGCAGCATAAATGGCAGCTGTATCGGTAAAAAATAAAATAGGGTTATCCCCATGATGGCAAAAAATGCCACTAAAATTTTCTCCCCTAAAATATTGCCAAACAATCTTAAGGCAAGCGTGATAGGGCGTGCAACTTGGGTTAGCAATTCAATAGGAAACATTAAAGGAACCATGAACCAGCCAAGCATTGTACTTGGAGAGCCTGCCATGTGATAGAGAAATCCTTTAAATCCCATATTTTTGATGTTTAAAAATTGCACCATAAAAAACACGCAGATTGCCAAAGCTATGGTAACATTAAAGTTTGAAGAAGGTGATGCCATCAAAGGAACCAAACCGAAAATGTTCATGCATAGGATGTAAATAAATAATGTTCCTAAAAATGGCAGAAACTCTTTTCCGTCTTTTCCTAATATTCCGAAAATAAACATTTCAAAACTTTCAACCATCCACTCCAAAAAATTTTGAAATCCTTTAGGAATATTTTCTTTTGCAGACGACCCTAAGTAAAGAACAAAAGTGATTAGACAGCCGATCAAAAGCGAGAAAATAATACTTTCCCATCTATAAATAAATTCAGCCCAAGGCTTTTCCAAGTAGCGTTCTAAAAAGGTCAGGATATTTGGCATCTTAGGAATAGTGTTTGCCGACAAAAAAATCATCATAACTTAAGCACCTTGCCTTACTTCAGTTGATGGAGAGTCAAAGTGTAATTTTTTAATGCTGTAAGCAATTGAAGCAATAAAACCTGCAGCCAATGTCCAAGAGATTTCTCTTTGATAAAAAAGAAGGATAAAGCTTGTTCCGTAAAGAAGAGGAAATTTTATCAGCAGAAGTAGTGCAATTTTAATCAAGTTTTGGCACTTTTCAATCACTAGTTCGTAGAGCATTTTTTTGATGAAATAAAAATTGATTAGACCAAAAAATAGTCCCACGATAAACCAAAGGGTTTGGTAAAACTCCATATACATGGAAATAGATAGAATTAGAGTTGTAATGATCACGTTCATTTAATCACATTTCTTCATCTTTGTATTTAGTGACAATACGGTAAAACTCTCTTATACCGGCAATAAACCCAAGAAGTAGCAAGACATACATACCATAAGGTTCAATTTCAAAGTATTCATCAATCCACGATCCGATATACCAACCGACAATAAGAGGGATAGATAAAGCGAATGGCAAAGTGACATAGCTTGCAATCATCTGCATGCTTTTTCTTTTCTTTTCCTCTTCGTCCATTCACCCTCAGTTGTCAGGCACCTCGATTTAAAAATTTTATTATACAAATAAGAATTTCTTTAGCAACATTTAATAAAAGGTGAGGGAAAAGAAATTTTTTACCTCGAGAGAGCTAGAGAGTACTAGAGAGAAGCAAAAGAAGACGTTGTATATTATAGCGAATAAGATTTTTTCAACGCAGAGGCGCAGAGACGCAGAGGAAGCGAGCTTAAAAGCGCGAGAAGGAAGTCCAAGAGGTAGAATGGGCTAGCTTTGATTTAAAATTATTTTTTACAAAATAATTTTAGAACAGACCCTCTTTGCTATAGCAAAGAGGGATATAAATTAGATGAAATTTTGATTAAACATCCCTATGATTTATAGCAAACTTTATTTCCCCATTGCAATTTTGCAAAGGGGAACGATTTGTAAAATTATTTTTTAAAAATGATTTTACATAAGAGATAACATATTCATAGCTACTGCATTTCCTTTTCGCGCTTTTAAGCGCGCTTCCTCTGCGTCTCTGCGTCTCTGCGTTGAAAAAATCCTATTCGCTATATTATACAACGTATCCTCTTCTTTAGCTTCTCTTGTTCTCGTTGTTAAAGAAAAACGCTCAAGTCCTCAACGTTCGGATTTGATGACCTCGATGAAGATCTTGGTCTCGGCAACAATAACCCCTGACAACGCAATCAAGGCAATTAAATTGGGGATAACCATCAAACCATTCATGATATCTGCAAGAAGCCAGGCAAGCTCCATCTTAAGAGCGGCTCCCGGAATAATGATTAGAGTGTAAATCAAGCGATACGCATAAGCACCCTTTAGTCCAAAAAGGTATTCTGCACATTTTTCCCCATAAAAAGCCCAGGCAATGACAGTTGAAAAAGCAAAGAGAATAAGCCCGATAGAAACAATATATTCCCCGCCATAGATGGTATGACTAAAAGCTGCAATTGCCATCGGAGCACCTGTCAAAACCGCTCCATTGGAATCTGTTGATCCAAGAAGCCCTGTAACTGCTAAAACAAGCCCTGTTACGCTGCAAACAATAACTGTTGATATAAGTGCGCCTGTCATATTAATCATCGCTTGCCTACCCGGACTGTCAGTTCTAGCAGAAGCTGCTGCAATGGATGAAATGCCAAGACCTGCTTCATTAGAAAAAACACTTCTTGAAACACCCATTTGAATGGCCAGCATGACTGTTGATCCTGCAAAACCGCCCATAGCAGCTTGGCCTGTAAAAGCACTTTTAAGAATTAAGGCAAAACTTCTAGGAATTTGATCTGCATGAAGGAATAAAATAATCAACCCACCTGCCATGTAAAAACAAGCCATAAGTGGAACCAACACACCTGCCACATGACCAATGCTTTTTACACCACCAACAATTACAAGGCCGGTAATAAGAGATAAAGCTAATCCTGTAAGCCAAGGGTCAACAGACCATACATGATTGATCGAATCACTAATGGCATTAACCTGAACTAAATTTCCTGTTCCGATAGCTGCCAAAACACCAAAAAATGCAAAAAGCATTGCCATCCATTTCCATCCAAGTCCTTTCTCGATATATTGCATGGGTCCGCCGATCATTTCTCCATTTTCATCGATTGAGCGGTATTTTACAGCAAGGAGTGATTCCGCATATTTAGTCGCCATCCCAAGAAAGGCTGTAACCCACATCCAAAACATGGAACCCAAACCACCGACGGTGATGGCTGTTGCCACTCCGACTATCGTTCCTGTTCCAATTGCTCCTGCAAGTGTTGTCATCAAGGATTCAAAATGGGAGATGTCTCCTGAGGAATCTTTTCTTTCAGGGGCGATCACTTGTTTTAAGGCATATCCAAGATAGCGAAATTGAACCCCTCTCAAAATAAATGTCAAATAAATACCTGTCCCAAGAAGAAGCAAAAGTAGGGGTGTGCTCCACACTAAGTTTTTGATATTTAATAAAAATTCGTCTATCTGTTCCATTTTTACCTTAAAAGTTTATAAGTGATACATCTTAACTGAAATGGATTTTTTACAAGAGTATATTTTCTATTTTTTTTATAAATCTTTTTTGATATTATCCATTTTTTAAATAAAGAGACTGACTTCAAGTGACGGCTAAGAAGAAAATATTTTCACCTTTAGAATTGAAAAAACAACTTCTTGCAAATGAAGCACAATACGAAACAATTTTAAGTTTTCAAAATCAAATTCATCGCATTTTAAATGGGCAGGATCCCCGTATTTTACTTATTGTGGGTCCGTGTTCTATTCATAATCCTGATTCAGCAATTGAATATGCCACTAAATTACAAGCACTTGGCGTAGAGGTGAGTGATACTTTTTTTATAGTGATGCGTACCTACTTTGAAAAGCCAAGGACGATCACAGGCTGGAAAGGCTTTCTTTATGATCCATACTTAAATGGCTCTTATGACATTGAAACAGGCTTATACCGATCAAGAAAACTACTTTTGGATCTTTGCTCTTTAAAAATGGCAACTGCTACAGAATTTTTAGACCCTTCTACCGCAGATTATATTAGTGATCTCATTTCCTGGGGCTGCATTGGGGCAAGGACAACCGAATCGCAAATCCACCGACAATTAGCCTCCAAGCTTGATCTTCCTATTAGCTTTAAAAACAGCACAAGCGGTCATGTCGAGGCTGCAATCAATGGCATTCTTGTAGCTAAACAGCCTCATACCTATCTTGGAATAAATGAAGAGGGTTGTTTATCTGCAATTGAAACGAGCGGAAACTCCTCATGTCATTTAACTCTACGAGGCGGGAACAATAAAACAAATTATGATCCTGAATCTATATTTAAAGCCCTTAGTCGCCTTGAAAAGGCAAATCTGCCAAAACGCTTACTTGTCGACTGCTCTCATGGTAATTCGAAACGCAACCCTTCCAACCAGTCAATTGTTTTTCAATCGATCATTCATCAAATCATCGAGGGCAATAGAAACATCAAGGGAATGATTTTAGAAAGCGAACTTAAATCAGGCTGTCAGGCAATCCCTGATGATCTTAAAAATTTGCAATATGGAGTTTCTGTAACTGATCCTTGCATCGATTTTAGAACAACAGAAACTCTAATTCGTTGGGCCTTTGAAAAACTTAAAAAAAATGAAACCCTAACAAGCTCTAAAATATGCGAATAACTAAAATTTTTTTATTATTCATTCTAATTTCCTTCACAGGCTGCTACTCTAAAAGAGTGACCGTTCAAACAAAGTATTTTAGTAACGAAGATCTGGCAAGTTTTTACGTAAACACCCCGGACCCCCTTCAGAACAACCCTCCCGTTGGGCAAAGTTTGCTCATTTCTTGGAGATTAAAACATGAGCTTTGTAAATATTCTCTTGTGGAAATACGCTACACGATCCGCTTAAGGGATAAAACAGAATTTACCGAGTCCTACCCTATCAACAGAAACAGAGGTTATTTTACTTATTCGCTATATAACGACGATTATTTTAAATCGGGCGGTATTGCAACCTATAAGGTGCAACTTGTTGGCGATGGGGAAGTTATTGAAGAATGGCTTCATCAGCTTTGGCAAGAACTCATCGTCTTCTAAACAAAGATGAAGGATGAAGCTTCAAACATTATAAATTATAGCATTTACAATTCTAAATTTGCAATGTTCATAAAACTACTTATTATAAAATCTTCG
>JBBSJT010000099.1:0-8068 GCA_038257035.1 Chlamydiia bacterium | reverse complement strand
AAAGCAGGCCTTCAGCCTGCGATCGTAACGCACTGATACCTAGGGCGTTGCCCTAGGCTATTATAAGCCAGGGCTTTGCCCTGAAAAATCGTCTTCCAGGCTGAAGGCCTGGTTTTTAATAGCCTAGGGCATCGCCCTAGGCATGATATTGTATAAAATGCAGGCTGTAGGCCTGCTTTATAATTATCCTAAAATACTTTGTTTAAGCAACTTACCCCTTAGCTTAAGCGCATGCGCATCCGCGACTAGCAACTTCTAGTTATATACTCGTGCTACTTCAAAGTAAAAAATTTCAATTTTTTTTTTCGCAGAGACGCAGAAAGACTTAAGATAAGCGCAGCTTATGCACGAAAAGAACAAGAAAAGTCAATCGTTTTTCGTGGCTTAGAAAAGAGTTTAATTTATGGTTTTTCGCGCTTTAGCGCGCTTCTCTGCGTCTCCGCGTCTCTGCGTTGAAAAAATCATATACGTTTAAATAAGTTTTTTAACAACATACTCTTAATTTTTCTTTAATTTTTTCAGTTTGAAGTAGAACCAGTATATACTACGATCTGATTTCTTAAGTTTATCCATCCAAGAAGCACCAGTATAAAACTTTGTATTTTAAAAAAAGCAGCGATAGAAATCACGGATGTTTTTCAAAATGAATTCCGACTATGACAAGATGTTACTGAGGGGGTCATTTGCCCCCATGTAACGAACAAATTTTACTTTAATGCACTCATAACTTTCCGGATTATGAAGCAAATTAATGATCTTTGTTCTTTTCTTTTTGGCATCAAATAATCGACCGCCGTGAAGTCGATTAAAAACGTGATAGTCACATTTTTTGAAAATTCAAGCAAGCTTTTTAAAAGTTTTTTTAAATCTTTTTGAAAAAGTTATCCACACTACTTACTGATGGACCAAGAACGGTGGATTTTTTTGTTATGGAAATCGAGCGGAAGGGTCTTGTGGGTTATCTCAACGACCTTCGTTGCATCAATTAGCGATTCATCCAATTGAAATTTTCTAGAATTTGTACTAAAAAAAATCATGCCATTGGGATTAAGAAGTTTTAAGGACTTGCTAATGAGTTCAATATAGTCCTCTTGAATATCAAATAAGCGGTCCATTTTTTTGGATCTTGAGATTGTCGGGGGGTCGATGATGATGATGTCATATTTTCTTTTTTCATCGTCCAAAAACTTTAAACAATCGGCACGAACAATCTCGTGATTGTGTAAGGGTATATTATTTAAAATAAAATTGTCCCTGCCCCAACTTGTATACGTGTTGGACATATCGACACTTTTTGTAAAAACAGCCCCTGCAATTGCTGCATGCACGCTAAATGAGCAGGTGTAGGCAAATAAATTTAAAACAGATTTGCCGCTAGATTGACTTGCAACGTAGCGCCGTGCTTCGCGATGGTCTAAAAATAAACCTGTATCCAAATAGTCTGTGAGGTTTATTTTAAATTTTACGCCATATTCAAGGGCATTAAAAAATTCTTTGATCTCTGCATTTTTTTCATATTGGCGGCTTAACTTCGCTTTTTCCCGTGTACGCCAAAAAATCTGATCTGGGGTTGTTTGAAAAAGGCGGTTTAATGCTTTTTCTGTTTCTTCAACAAGTTCTGTTTTAAGATCGTCATTATCCTGATATGGGGAAAAATAATGGACGCAAAATCTACCTGCATAAAAATCGATGGCAAGTGGATAGTGGGCAACTTCGCGATCATAAATTCGAAAGCAGTTAGTCTCGGTTCTTTTTGCAAATTTTCGGATATGACGATAATTTTTACGAATACAGTTGATAAAAGGAGAGCTTTTATCTTCCCCGTCACTTATTTGTGGCAATGAGTTCATTTGATCTTTTTATTTGTATAATTAAAAAAATAGTTTAGATGAAAATTGAATTTTATGCAATTTAAACTCGGATTTTGCATTTTTTGAAGTTACATGAGAGATACAAATTTAAAAAGAAGGATTTGTGCTACAAATAATCTTCGCTATTGCCTGCATAAACCAAGTTTTTGCTGTAAATTACGATAAAAAAAGTCATGTGGCACGATTTCATCGTCTACAAGATCGAGATTAACCATTATTGAACTCGCGATTAACATTTTTTTTCAACGTTACAATTCCACGGCAATATAAATGGGGGTATGGTAACTGCCTTAAAATAAAGAACGAACTTAATATTGTGGAAGATCCTGCTATCTTAAAAGTTGAAAGGTATGTTAAAAAAAAATCTTTTGAGGAGATAAATCGCATTTTATTCTATGAAAATATTGATAAATTTATTAGAATTTACCATATGTAATGTATTTGATAACGATCTAAAATTAAGGTATTAATGACAATTAAAAAGTGTAAGAATGGATCAATCGCATGTTTGAGTTGATCGTTATTGTAGTATGCCTTTTAATCAACGCATTCCTATCAGCCTCAGAGACGGCATTTATTGCAGTTAGCAAACCGGCTCTCAGAGAATTGATTAAGCAAGGAAATGAAAAAGCTAAGTTATTATTCTCGTTAAGAGAAAATCCTGAACGCACTCTTTCCATCACGCAAATCGGAATCACCTTTCTTGGAGCCTTCGCTGCTGCAGTAGGTGGTGCCGGTGCAGAAGAATCTGTTGCTCCTTGGATAGAAAACCATCTTAATGTACACGAAAATACTGCACAAGTGATTGCCCTCTTGGTTGTTGTTTCGTTTTTAACGTACATCAATGTAGTCATTGGCGAGCTTGTTCCAAAAACGCTTGCCCTAAGACGCCCGATGTTCATTGCTTCGAAATCTGCACCATGGCTGCATCGCATTAGCCGTTTAATTGGCCCAATCGTCACATTTTTTGAATGGTCAACAAAGCAAATCCTGAATACATTTCCAAAAAAGCATGTGATTAGCGAATCTCATGGGGAAAATGAAGACTTTATTGGACTTCACACTTTGACAGAGCATAGTAAACAATACGTTTTGAATCTTGTCAAAATTGAAAATACAACCGTTAAAGAAATCATTGTACCTTGGAGTGAAGTCATTTTCTTAAATGAAACGCAATCTATATGGGAAGCTGAGCATATTTTTGTTACATCAGGACACACAAGACTCCCCGTTTTACGTGGCGAATCTGTGATCGGCATGATCAATGCAAAAGAATTCTTAGCGTATCTGCAAACAAAACAACCCGACTGGTTGTCGCTTCTTAGGCCCGCTGTAAAAACCGCTGAAAGTACTCCCCTTCTTTCTGCCCTCCGCATCATGCAAGAGTACCGCTCCCATATGGGTATCGTTTACGATCGCAACGATGAGAAGGCCGGTATTGTTACGATGGAAGCCATTTTTGAAGAGATCGTCGGCGACATTTATGATGAAGATGATGATGGGTCTGTAACAAAAATTTTAAGCTCCGTCCATTTTAAGAATCCGCTGCACTTTGAGTGAGTAAGGCGGCGTGTTTTATTGACACAGAGACCACCGAGGAGCAAGAGAGAGGGTGAGAGGTTAAGCATCTTAAAAATTTTACAAAGACGTTATTTCCCTAAATCGAAATGTAAAAGCTAAATTTTGGAGTGCTGTGCCCTTGCACAGCTTTGTTTTCAGCCCGACCTGGCGGCTGCCAAATCGACTATGTCGATTTCTGTATACTAGACCCAAGTCCGAGAAATCGGACTTGCAAATCGCCCCGGAGTCGATTTGAACAACAAAGGAAGCTTTAAGTTCCAAGTGGTATTATTTTATTGGAAATGGATGCAGCATCTTTTGCAATAAGTTCCCAAACATCATTTGGCAGCTGTGACCCAAGATCGGTATCTTTGGCAAATGGAATTTTGAATAAATATTTAAGATCGGATTCATCCTCTTTTAATGCACTTTCAATAGATGAAAAAAACATTTTAGTTCGATCTGTAGGGAGAATTACTTTTATATAATCTAAAAGTAATTCCAAGTCTTCTTCAGGTAAATTTTTATTTTTAAAATATTCTTTAAAGTTAAGCTCAGGCGTTTGATCATTAATAAAACTCCCATTTTCAATGGTTGTATTTCCGCGTGATAGACGTAACTCCTCACCTACAAATGAACCACCTTTCCATAAATCAATCATACCCTGTAAACCAAATGGTCCAAAAATCACAATAGCAAAATCTGCGATTAGTGCTGGAATGGATTTAGGTGAACTTTGATAAAACGGATAAGCGATGGCAACAACAGCAACTGCCAAGGGAGTAACTCTGTATCGGAACAGGCTATCGCTTTTCACTCGACCATCCACAACCTTCAGACGCTCTTGTTTAAAAAAATCAGAAACTATTTGAAAATTTTTTATGCCCTTGTATAAACAATCGAAATCTTCATCATTTAATAATATTAAAGGTCTTGCATCTACTCTATCTAATTCCATAAAAAAATCCTTATTTTTAATGATAATAAAAATATTTTAAACTAATTAACAATATAAAACAAGATTTAATTTCTATTCGCTTGATTATCTTGATTTTCCTTGCAAAATTATTTAATTCTATTTATATTTTGCCATTATTTTACATAAAGGAATGGTATGAAAAGCAAAATACTAGTGTGCTTACTCGCTCTTTGTTTGACTGCTTGTGCAACAAAATACAAGCCGGCAAGCGATTCTTTTTTTGGCGACAAATGCGGTTACAAAGATTATCGCATGGACCACAATAAATTCAGCATCTCATTTACTGCAAATGAAGCCTCTACAAGAGAACTTGTGATGAACTATGCATTAAAACGAGCGTCTGAGCTTTGTATAGAAAATGGTTTTACCCATTTTGTCGTTCTTAGCAAAAAAGATGCAGGGGTTGCAAACGTTACAGTGAGCGATAACATAGTTTCTCATCACTATTATCCGGGGGTTATTATTCATATAGAGGCCTACAACAACAACATTCCAGAAGAGGCATTAAATGCATCCTATTACCAAAATATTTAGTTTAAGTGCTATTAGCCTTTGCCTTGCAAGTTGCAGCGCACCAAGATATCAAGAAAGGAATTTTTCACAAGGCGGTTACGAGACACTAAAGGTGGCTTCTAATGAATATGTGATTGACTACAAGCCGGGCTTTTTTACAAATAAAACCGATCTTTCTAAAGAAGAATATATTCGCATGCTACGTGCTGCTCATGTAACAGTAGAAAATGGGTATCAATACTTTACATTTTTTGATGATCCCTCTTCGCACCCAACCGTTAAGGCGATTCGTATAAAATGCTATAACGATACTCCTCCAAGTGGCGCTGTAAATGCAGAACAATTTCTGATGTTCAATCAGTAATATAATATTTTATATCTAATGGCACTTTTTCTTGATCTTTAAGAAGGGTTGTAGGTATTCTACATGCAAAAATTAATAGGAGAGTCTATGCTGGTATCTTCAATGCATGCTTATAAAACCAAATTATACACACCCTTCATAAAGGTTCAACAAAATCAGCGTCCAATCAATATTAAAGCCATCTCGCAAATTGTTTCAGATTCCAATAACTGGACATTTCTTCATTGGGCCGTTATAAAAAAAGATCCGTATTTAGTCCGAGAATTGCTTCAAGAGGGCTTTAATCATAATGATAAGGATTCTCGGGATCTGACACCCAATGACTTGGCTCTTTGGACCAATAACGTTCAGATGATTAAAATTCTAAGACCCGAAACAAACGTAGATGAAGAACTTTGTAATTTTATTCAAAACTCCTCACGAGAAGTAAGTGGTAAATTACAAGAAATTGCAAAAACCTCACCAAAACTTGTTGATTTTTCGTTAATATTTTCTAAAGCTTTGTCTGTAAACATGAGAGCCGGTAAAAATCAAGGCTGGATGGTGCCAACCGATGCAAAACGTGCCTTATACAACCTTTATGATTGCTCAACAAAAGATGATGTCTATCCTAATGCTATAACACCAATGGCGCGTGCCATCAAAGATAAAAATATAGAAAAGCAAGAACAGCTTATCCGTGATGGCTGGGACCCTTATTTAGAAATTTGTAATATCCGAAAAGTCTACCTTGAAAATGATTCTTATACTGAAGGTTTCTCACATGTGGCAGGTTACCCCGAATTTGCAAAAAGATTTCAATTAGATGCTGCAACAATCGATGTAAATTGCGATATTCTCTCTCATATTGGCAAAAGATTAAGGGATTGCAGAAATAGCGAAAATGCCTACACTCTAGATCCGAAGTACTATTCTAAGGATCTTAAAGAGATTGTAGCAACTGTCTACAGAAATTATCGGTCGTAAAACAAATGGCGTGGCTTTAAGTTTTTAATCCTTACGCATTATGCGAAGCTTTAAAAAAGTAATGTAATGTAAAATTTGGAGTGCGGTAACTCTGTTACCGCTTTGTAGTTCAGCCCGACTCTGGCGGGCTGCAAAATCGCCTTAGCGATTTGGTAGGTCAAGTTTTAACCAAATAATTAATTCACACTTAGTGATTTGACAGCCCGACAGAGTCGGGCTGAGGACAAAGCTGTAACAGAGTTACAGCACTCCAAATTTTACTTTTACATTTCGTTTGAGGAAAATAACGTCAAAATATTTTCTTGCTTTATTCTAGCTTGGATAGAGGGTCTTTACCTTATTCATGTCGTTTTTTTTGGATTCACGCTTCTTTTGTGGGTGAAAGGCTTGGCAGGCTTTCCAAACTGCTGATCCATCCCACACTTTGTGATTTTGGTAAAGCGATTGATTTAATTCATCAATCGATGCTTGAAAATCCCATGGTAGCATCTTTTTAATGCTGATCAAATTCAAAGGCTTAATTTCAGGAAAATATAAAGCCATTAAGGCTAAAAGATGTGCCTCGGCCCGCTTTGCATTACCCTCAAGGCAAGCCCTTCTTAAAAGATTTTTTTGATGTCTTACAGAATTGGGCTCTTTCCTTCTTGCTTTCATTTTAAGGTAAATTAAAAACAATGTACCTGCAATTAAAGCAAATAAAGTCATGGCAATTAAACCTCTTGCCTCATAGATTTGACTAACAGGTTCTATAATTTCATCTGGCTCTTCATCAGGCAATGCATCTTCTTTTATAACGCTCACCTCATCGGCATCTGCAACTTCATTTTCATTTATCACATGCAGGACTCTTTTTGGAAGGCTGATTTCTTCTTGATTTGCAGATCTGATGTTCCACCATTTCATGTTTAATTCAGGAATTGTAAAATCCCCTGTTTTTGAAGGGATGATGACAACTTTTATTTGTTTTGTACTTGATATTCCATTAGCATCAATGAGGTTTGAAACTTCAGGCTTATCCAGATAGAACTTCAGATCTTTTGGAAAGTTAAAAATGGGATCCGGTATTTGATTTGCTAAAATGCCATCTGCTTTTAAAGTGATTTCCCATGTTATGGTTTCACCTAAATTAATTTTTTCGGGGTTTGCAGACCATTTCTCGGTTAAAACCACTTTATTTGCTAAAAAACCGCTATTAGCTACTTGTGGTTTTATTTCAATTTTTTTCTCAGGTGATTGCATTCTTTTAAAAGATGTCTGATGATCGAACAAGGAATAGCTTCTTGTTAGAATAGTGCCTTCAAATTGAATGGGATAAACAATAAGCTCTCCTACATGTTGTGGAATAATTGTGTAGGCGCGCTCAACTACAGTATAGCGCTTTCCATTTTTATGAAAAGTATCGTATTGCTTGTCTTGAACTATTTTTTCAATAATTGCATCAGGATCGTTTGTTTTAAGTTCAGAAAGTGTTCCTTGGGCAAGTTGCAATGATGTATAAAGCCTAATGGTATAAACAAGAGGCGTTTGCACAAAAACAGAACTTGATGGGTTTACTTCAACTTCAACAAAAATGGCATCGTCAGGTTTTGCCATTTTTTCAGACCCAACTTCAACACTAATAGGTAAAGAGCTATCTTCGCCAAATGGAATGGCAGGTATTTCCAATTTTCCCGCGCGTTTTGGTATAAGATGAATGGTCCATTTTGTCTCTTCAGAAAATTTACCATTGATGATCATTGTATGCGATTCAACGCTACTTGATATAACATCAAAGTCTTCTTGCAATTCAGCAAAATCAGGGGGCTGTTTATTTTT
>JBBSJT010000098.1:0-8195 GCA_038257035.1 Chlamydiia bacterium | reverse complement strand
TTTTTAAGATCTTGCATCTTGTTCTCCATCATGCTTTTAGTAGGGTTTTGATGGAGAAGTTTTACTCTATTCCTTAAAAAAATTCTATCATTTTCAGATTTTTAAACAATTTAATCGCTTAGCTTAATGCGTATGGGTTGACACCCGTGGCTACACGCTGTCGTCGCATCCGCGACTAGCAAACAATGACTAGCAACTTCTAGTTATATACCGGTTTTACTGAAATATCGATCTATTTTGCTTTTGTGTCTTACTCAAGGGTTTTTGAGGAATGGTTTTTTATGACGTTTTGGATGAGGGGATCAAGTTGTAATGCTTGATAATGATGCTTGCCGATTTCACTGATTTCTATAAGATTTACCGGGATCTTTTTAGAAAGTGCAATCAGTTCTTCATTTTTTAAGGCTTCAACGGCCCTTGGAATATCGTTCAAGTTAGATTTAATACAATCCTTTACATATGCGGAATAGCAGATGTTTGCGATCATTTGAAACGAGTACTGATGGTTCAATAAATTTTTTGCGATGTGATGATGTAAACTAGCTGCAAGGTTTAAGGTATGGCATAAGCCTGTATTTACAAAGATCACACCCCCATTATTTTTTAATTTTGGTAGAGCTTTATCGACAATGTTTTTTGTCATTGCATCTATCCGAATTTTTTCATATTCAAAGACTAGGTCAGGATCGATCATAACTTTTCTGCTAAAATCGACAAAAACATCATTTGCCATTTCAATACCTTGATAAGGAATGCTTAATTCCCTGTGCATTTGGTTTAAAAGGGAAACTTCTTTATAATAATTATTTTTACAAAGTTGGATCATAGCTGATTGATGCAAACTTTTTTGAATATGAGGAAACTTTTCGGCAAGTATTCCGGTGATTTTTTGCTCTTGTTTCTTATTAAAATAAGGAAAGGCACATTCACCTTGAATTCTCAAATTTTTTATTTCTTCAAATTTAAGTAAGTAATTGTTCAGGATCATCCATTGATTAATTGCTTGTGCTTGGTCATCAAATGATAGATCGTAAGGGTGTTCAGGGCAATGAATTTGATCAATTTTTGCTTTATAAAATTCTTTCATGCACTGCCTAGTGTAACCGGGAACTGTAAGATCCTTATGGTTTTCACCCATGAAAATGACTGTAATTCTTAACTTTTCTGATGTCGAATGAAAATACTTAAAGTTTGATAATTGAGCTTGACGATAACTTAAAATTTGCATATCTACTTAATTTTGAAACGTTTGAGGAGCATGTTTAGCATCGATTTTAGGTAATTCGCCTAAATCTTTTAAACCAAAGTGTTTAAGAAAATCTTTTGTAATGCCAAAAAGCATGGGGCGCCCAGGTGCCTCTAATTTTCCAAGCGGTTCAATAAGCTGTCTTTCGAGCAAAGCTTGAATGACACCCGATGAATCAACGCCGCGGATAGAATCTATTTGCGGTCTTGTGATGGGTTGACGGTAGGCGATAATTGCCAAAACTTCAGCTGCTGCCTGCGATAATTTTTCGATTCTTTTATTGCGATAAAGAAGATTTAAATAAGGACTAAATTCTTCTGAGGTGCGCAATAAAAAACCTTCGGCAATTTCTTCTAATCGGTAAACCATTTGTAAGGAAATGAAATCATTTTGCAACTCGTCAATAATATCGCGAAGAACACGCGGTTTTAATTCATAGATGGTGTCGGTGATTTCGCGAATTTTTGTAAAAGTTAAAGGCTCGTTTGTAGAAAAAAGAAGCGCTTCAATGACTTTTTTAATTTTTGCCTTTTGTCTAAAAAAATGTTGTTTATCTTTCTCTGTATTATCTTTTTCAGAATGTGTGTAAGGGACCGTGTCGTTCAAGAAACTACTTTGGGTGTAAGTTTTTAAAGCAGGTTGTTCGGCGATGGGTTCGTTTTCTGCATCTACCGTTTCGACATCTTGCATGAAAAGATTGATTTCTTTAGCCATTAGTTAAATTTCCTGTTAAACAACTTTTGGTAACAATTATTTGGCCGGCATCCTTAATAACGGCAACTTCCCCAAGCTTCATCAGTTCCAAAAGGGCCAAGAAGGTGACAATTAGTTCATCTTTGGAAAGGTTTGTACTGAAAAGGTCTTCAAAAAGTAAATCGTTAATTATAAGCGATTTGCGAATAAAAATAATTTTATCGCCCACAAGCCAAACTTCTTCATTAATCGTGCCCTTGTTGGCATTTACCCTGTTTGCAATTTCGCTAAACAATTTACTTAAATCTTCAAGCGTTAGATGTTCAATCCCTAGATTTTTTTGAATAGTGTAAGGGCCTTCAAGACCCCTTCCATAGAAGCCACTTTGCTGCTCTTCTCTGATACTTAATTCTTTAGCAGCTTCTTTAAAACGGCAATAATCGATGAGTTGATGGATGATATCAAATTTAGGGTCTAAGTCTTCTTCCAAATTTAAGGGTTGTTCATGTTTTGGCAAAAGCATGCGACTTTTTAAGAATAAAAGTAGGGAGGCCATTGCGATGAATTCAGCTCCTGAATCAACGTCATTTCCTTCATCATTTTCGCTGTATTTGTTGTGTCTTGTTACATACTGCTGCATGATTTGATGTATGGGAACTTCATAGATATCGATCTCATTTTGGTAAATGAGATGAAGCAGAAAATCAAGAGGACCTTCAAAATTTTCTAAAGTATAAACGGATGCGGGTTTCATTTAATGTGTGCTAGAATATTGTTATTTTATATTTTAAATTGTATGATACAAGAAAAGGGGATTCTATGAAATTTAAATTTTTTTTGTCGACCATCTTTATTTTTTCTACAACTTTTTTAAAAGTTGTTGCTACTGAAACAAGCGATAAAAATGAACTAAATGAGATAGCATTAACGACTCCGGACATTCATAAAATCATGGAGCAAATACTTTCACATCATGCTGAAAACAAAAAAATGAGTACGGTGGTCGTTAAGAATTCCATTAAAAAATATATTGAACAATTTGATTCTTATAGATCCTATCTTTTGGAAAGTGAAATCAAGCCCTATTTTGAGCTCTCTGAAGCAGAATTGGAAAAAATTGTCGCACAATATGCTCAAGATGATTATTCCACTTATAAAAAATTGAACGAGCTTTTTAAAACAGCAATAGAGCGTTCACGCTTGATTCGAAAAGAGTTTGAAAATAGCTCATTAACAAAAGAGGCTATTAAATTAGAGCCGCACCAAATTCAAGCCCTTTTTTCAAATAAAGAATATGTGAAGAGTACAGAGGAGTTAAAAGTCCGCATTAAAAATCAGTTATATCTTCTTATTTTAGCAGAGAAAAAACGGTATGGTGAATCTTACGTTTCAAAAAACGAATCTACGATAATTGAAACATATGAGAAAAGGTTAAAGGCATTTGAAAATCAATATTTGAAGGCGGCCGATAAAGAAAATTTATTTGTGATGCATATTTTAAAATCGATGGCGTCAAGTTTAGATGCCCATACAGAAGTGTACAGTCCTGATGAGGCAAACGATTTGAAAATGCATCTTGAAAATTCTTTCCAGGGTGTTGGTCTAAGATTGCAGGATTCACCGGAAGGCATTATCGTGAAATCCATCCTTGCAGGAACAGCTGCTTCTAAAAGTGGTCTGATAAAAACGGGTGACCAAATCATTGAAATTGATGGCAAAAATATAACAGATGAAGAGGTTGACAATGCTGCTAAAATGCTTCATGGTCTAGAAGGATCAACAGTTACATTGCTTATTAAAAGAAAAGTGCCGGACGGTTTTTCTGTTGTGGACAAGCTCATCACTGTTAAATTAGCAAGAGAGAAAGTTACAGTTGATGAAACGCGCGTTATTTCAAGTTTTGAGCATGTTGGGAATGGGATTGTCGGTAAAATTGTTTTAAATTCGTTTTATCAGAATGATAAAGGGGTCTCTAGCGAAAAAGATGTGCGTGAGGCGCTCGATAAATTGGATAAAGCTGGCAATTTGCGTGGATTGATTTTGGATCTTCGCGAAAATACAGGGGGGTTTTTATCTCAGGCGGTTAAAGTTGCCGGGTTGTTTATCTCAAACGGTGTGATTGTGATATCCAAGTATTCAAGTGGAGAAGAGCGTATCTTCAGAGATCTAGACGGCAAAACCTTCTATAATGGTCCTTTAATTATTCTAACTTCCAAGTTAACGGCATCGGCCGCAGAAATTGTGGCGCAAAGCTTGCAGGACTATGGCGTAGCCATTGTTGTTGGCGATGAACATACTTATGGAAAAGGGACTGTGCAAACTCAAACAGTAACCCAAGATAAAGCCTCCTCCCTTTTCAAAGTAACAATCGGCAAGTATTATACCGTTTCAGGGAATACCCCACAGTTAAAAGGTGTGGTTGCTGATATTATGGTTCCCGGAAAATATAGCTACCAAAAGCTTGGTGAGGCATATCTTGGTGGCATTACTTTAAAAAATGATCAAATTACAGCTCTATATAATGACACCTTTAAAGATGTTGCAGATCCTGAAAAGAAATCTTGGTTTCTGCATTACTATGTACCTACAGAACAGCAAAAAAGTGATCTTTGGAAGGAGATGATTCCAACCTTGAAGAAAAATAGTGATTACCGCATTACCAACAACAAAAATTATCAAACCTTCATCAAAAGATTAAAAGGCGAGAAGGAAGAAATTGAAGAGGAAGAGTTGTATAAAAAGCGCATAAAAAATTTTGGTAACGAAGATCTTCAGATGATGGAAGCTGTTAATATTCTTAAAGATATGATCTATCTTGAGCCTAAAAGTTTAACTGCACACTAGGAATTTGCGAGAAAATTATTGCAATAAATCTATATTTTCAGTATTGTACTGTCTTTACTAACTTTAAGCTGGCCAGATAGCTCAGTCGGTAGAGCAGAGGACTGAAAATCCTTGTGTCGCTGGTTCGATTCCAGTTCTGGCCACTTTTGCCGAGGAGATGTTTATCATCTACTCGGTTTTTTTTTATTAGGTGAGTTTTTAATTGATTTGAAAAAGAAATTTCCGATATACTCGGCTTTTCAAGTTAAAGATTTTAGGAAGTTAACAATGAATAAGAAAGATAACACAAATATGTATGCCATTATCAAAAGCGGTGGAAAGCAATATCGTGTTTCAAAAGATGATGTGATTGAAGTGGAGCTACTGAATGATGTAGAACTTGGATCAAAACTGAATTTTGAGACATTATTTGTTCATGACGGCGAAAAAGCTAACGTTGGGCTACCCAATGTTTCAGGTTTTATTGTAGAAGGGGAACTTTTAGGGTTTGCAACAGGACCGAAAATTACAAGTATGAAATACAAAGCAAGCCACCATCAGTATAGAAAATTTGGACATAGACAACATTATTCTCAAGTAAGAATTCTTGGGATTGGTAAAGCTAACGGGGGACAGCATGGCTCATAAGAAAGGACAAGGTTCTACTCGTAATGGACGCGATTCGCATTCAAAACGTCTTGGACTAAAAGTTGGATCAGGTGAACTTGTTAAAGCAGGAAGCATCTTGGTCAGACAGCGTGGAACAAAATGGAAACAAGGTAAAAACGTTGGACGTGGCGTAGACGATACACTATTTGCTCTTGCAAATGGAATCATTTCATTCCGCAAAACGGATCGTACTTACGTTTCTGTTGAAACTGGTGTTTAGTAAAGCTCTTCTTCTTTCTCGTTCTTTTTTTTCGAAATAAAATTATTAAAAGAACGAGAAATGAAAGGGTTAGTTTTAATTATTCTGACTTTTTCTTTATTTCAATTCCATTTAGAATATTTTTTTTATCATTTATTTAAGTTATTATTATGTTTGTTGATCGTGTGATTTTAGATTTTGCAGCCGGAAAAGGTGGCAATGGCGTTGTAGCTTGGCGTCGGGAAAAATTTATTCCTAAAGGCGGACCATGCGGAGGCAACGGCGGAAGAGGTGGCTCGATCATCATTCAGGCTGATACCCAAGTTTTTTCTTTAGAATGGTTTCGTAACCGAAGAATTTTAAAGGCTGAAAATGGAATGCCGGGTGCATCCAACAGCAGACAAGGACGTGCCGGTAAAGATTTAATTTTAAAAGTTCCATGCGGTACAATTGTAAAAGATTCAGTCACCGGAGAAGTCCTTCACGATTTCACAAAAGATAAAGAAGAATGGATCATTTGTTCTGGTGGTAAAGGTGGTCGTGGTAATGAAACATTTAAAACACCGACAAATCAAGCACCAAATTTTTGCACAGAAGGCACTGAAGGTACGGCTGCTAGTGTTGAATTTGAACTCAAATTAATTGCTGATGTTGGTCTTGTTGGCTTTCCAAATGCCGGAAAATCAACTTTAATCAATGCTTTGGCACACGTTAGAGTTAAAATTGCCCCTTATCCATTTACGACTTTAAAACCAAATATCGGATTCATTGAAACCGAAGATTTTTCTCGTATTTTTATTGCTGACATCCCGGGAATTATTGAAGGTGCACATAAAAATAAGGGCCTCGGGTTTGAATTTTTACGTCATATTGAACGTACTAAACTTCTAATTTTTGTACTTGACGCTTCAGGTATTGATGGAAGAAATCCTACGGACGATTACAAAATCCTCCTCAATGAAATCAAACAATATAATCCTGAAATGCTTGAAAGACCTTACTTGGTTCTACTGAATAAGATAGACACGGAAGAAGCAAAAGATAATGTTGAAATATTTCTTGATGAAATAAAATTACCGGAAAAATCCCTTTTCCAGATTTCAGCAAAAGATGGAATCGGGCTAAAAGATTTACAAAAAGCCATTGTTAAGCTTTGTTCGGTAAAATGAATGTCGAACTCATTCCCTTTTTTCAAGGTTGGTCAATTGCGAGACGCGATCATGACCAGCCGATATTTCCCAATGAAATTTTAAGTTTAATATTTGACTCATTGCCGGTTGAAGATCTCGTTTCAAAGGGGCTCGTCTCCTATCAATTTTATTGCATAACCAAGCAAAAGCAGCAAGAGGTTAACATCCGTCTCAATAAAGCCTGCAATGAAATTATTGCATACCTTCAAAATTCCTCTTATAGGTGTACGAAAAGTCATCACGAAAGTTATAATGAAAAATCATTTGAACGATTTTTTAAATTTGATTTTTCTTGTTTTTATAAAGAAAAGATTCAAGATATAACCTTTAAAAGAATCTTTAACTGCTCAAATATGGATTTTCTTAATTCCAAAACAATTTTTTTTACTGAACGCCCAAATTCAATTGTTACTGAACATAACATTATCTATTACCCGGGTAAACTAGCTATTTCCCTTCAAACCAATTGTATAAAAGAGATACGCTTACTCGGCAACCATATCCTTTCCATCATCAATCAAGAGCGCTAGTAAAATATTGATATCAGCAGTAATGGAAGCTGTGATATGATTATCAAAACCAAATTGTCATTATTTAGGTACAAAAATGAATGTCGGATCAATTCCCTTTTTTCAAGATTGGTCAATTGCGAAACGCGATCATTATCAAACTCTGTTTCCCGATGAAATTTTAAGTCTAATATTTAACTCATTGCCGGTTGAAGATCTCGTTTTAAAGAGGCTCGTCTCCTATCAATTTTATTGCATCACCAAGCAAAAGCAGCAAGAAGTAAACATACATCTCAATAAAGCCTGCAATGAAATTATTGCATACCTTAAAACTTGCGATTATTGGTACCCGAAAATTAATCCAAATTTTAATGAAAAATTTTTAGAACGACTTTTTAAATTTGATTTTACTGAAGTTTATGAATCGACAGTTAAGCATGTTAAAGTATATACATTCCGCATTGCTCTAAAGTGCGTCCCAAATCCTAATGCAATCTTTTTTATAGAATCACCAAAAGAAATTCCTAATCAACAACGAATCGCATATTGCCCGGGAAAATTATCTATTTCTGATCAATCCAGTTTTAAAAAAGAGCTTCGCTTAATCGCCCAAAACGTGATTTCCATCATCAATCAAAACCGCTAACTACCCGAGTAACACAAAGAATAAATTGAGGTTAAAATTGAACTGATCGGGATATACACGTTCTACTCCAACTGAAATTTTTAAGACTTCAACAATCTATTATTATAACTGTTATGATTTTTTACAGGATATGCAGGATCGCTTCGCGACAAGGTCGCTTCGCGGCAGGATCAGGCAGGATAATATCAATCTCTAGGATACACCTAAGATTGATATTATC
>JBBSJT010000097.1:0-8288 GCA_038257035.1 Chlamydiia bacterium | reverse complement strand
GTTGCATCTTCCCTTTTGATTTGTGGGACAGAGCAAAAAATTAACGAATTAGCCCTTATACACTTAAGAGCGCCGCTATCTATATTTTATGATGTATCCATTTCATTACGTTGTTTTGTCAATCCACATAGTAGATCGTAGAATCAGTTAACATTTAAACAAAATAATCATTAGAGGTGCAAATGCACCTCAATGTATTTATTTCTAGTAGATGACGACAAGGTCCATAGTGTTTGGCAATTGTTTAACAAGCTCGTTGATTGTCGTTCCCCTTATAAAATTCATTAAAGATAATTTTCTTTTTCTTCCTATAATGATTTTATTAATGTTTTTTAATCTTGCGATCTCAACAATGTAATGAGATGTCTCTGAGGTCACTACATATAAAAATTCCATCGGGAAGTCCAAATTAAGGGCCATGAGGTGTCGAAAAACATAAGAAGCATCTTGATCATCCTTCCACGATTTTTTTCGATCAGCATCCGCAACAAACCTTTGCTCTCGCACAAAAAGGACATATAGGGGAGTTTTATTTTTTCTTGCATTTTCTATGGCAAAATCAAGCGATTTATTCAATCCGGTAACAACTACTAGTGAAGGCTCTTTTATCTCATGGTTAACGATTTGGGGAACCATTTTAGGAACAATCTTTTCAGGCACTTGTTCAACTGTAGTCGTCCCATTTTTTTCCTGCCTTTCCTTTACTAACGCTCGCATGAGTAATCCAAAACCTAAAATAGATAAAACAAAGGCTCTGGCTTCTGGTTTTTCTATAAATAATGTAGCTTCAATCGCAATCATGATAAGAGAAGTTAAGAACATAAAGATTCTTTTCGAACGTTTTAATTTAATTGATCTATTTGTTGAGGTTGCTACAAGATTTACACATATTGCCCCAACAAAACCTATAGCATAAAGATTAGCCAAACCTACGACATCAGAAACAAAAAAAAGAACAACAATAGGGAAAATAGAACCGACCACTAAAGGAAATTTTGGAACTCCGAAACCATTAAGCTTTTGGAAGACATAGGGCATCTCCTTATCTTTAGACATAATAAAAAGAATTGAAATTAGAGCCATGATGGCTGTATTGACTGCAGATAAGAGTAAGAAGGTGATGGCGACACCAATGATCAATGAAAAAACATGGCCAAAAGCCGGACCCAAAAGAGTGCCACCAAAAACTTCTGCCATGTAGCGCAACATGGAATCTCGAACATTGGGGTAACCGGGAGCACTTACTTCACCGTTATTAATACTTAAGCCAGGCAAGGCGTTCATGGCTAGTCCCAAAAGTGTAACAAAAATACAAACTTCTGCAAGAACCATCAAAATAGCTCGGGTTGACGTTTTGGAAACGGATGGCTTTTCAGGGGTAGAACCGGGGTTTAATTTCATGGAGCCTGTTGTATTAGCGATCGATTCAATGCCTGATAAAGCTACTACAATACCTACAAAAATACTCCAGTCAGTGCCCAAGTCACCGCTGATGGGCTGAAGATTCTGTACCGCTTCAGGTAAAAATGGCAAGCTAAACGCACCTAAAACAACAATAGAGATAAAAGTTGGAATAGCAAGTCCAATAGCTAAATTGCCGGTGTGTTTTGGGCCCACCCAATTAAACAATCCAATGACTGCAATCGAAAACATGGCCCAATATTGAGGATAAGGCAAACCAAGATAATGAAAAGCAGATACGGAACTAAGCGATGCCGTTATGATGTAATCTGAAATAAGGAAAAAACCACCAATTAATGCTAATACTTTTGAATGACTGCGCGCACTTGTATAAACGCCACCCCCATCAGGGAATACTCTACAAATTTCAATATAATTTAAACATACAATGAGTGTTAAAATACAAATAGCAAGAATGTACCAAAAGGAGCTGTACCCTGCAAAGGCAAATGCAAGCCCTAAAACGTACGCTTTACTTGTTCCAAGATCACCATAAAGAATGCCGGCCGCTCGCCATTTATTGACTTCACGTGGTCTTTCTATTAGTCTTTCGTTTTCAATCGTAATCAAATGCCCACCACCTTGTGAATAAAAATCCCTTTTAAAAAATCACCCCCTATAAAGCAAGCAAAAATTTTAACCACAGAGATAATCAAAAAATCTCTGCTTTTCAGTATACTAGTGTCAGAAAAAAAAGATTGTGCCAAAAACTACAATTGTAGTATGGTAGTTCTTTATATCGGAGAATGTATGACAAAAAGAGCGTTTGGCGAGTTGGAATCTGAGATTCTTTACATCTTAAAATCAGGGGAAAAAAAGACTGTTAAAGATGTCCACAAAATTTTAGGCGAAAAAGACAATTATAACACAATTATGACGGTTATGAGTCGACTTGCTGAAAAAAAACAGCTAGCTCGCGAAAAATGTGGAAGTCACTATGAATATTGGCAACCCATCACAAATTCGCTTTCATTCTTAGATAAAATTAAACAAAAGTTTTTTGGAGTTAAAACATCAGCATTGGTCTGTCATTTAATCGAATCATCAGAGGATCTTACCTTAAGCGATTTGGCCGAAATGGAAAAACTCATCCAAAAGAAAAAGGAATCTTAAAATGATTTTTAATGCGTTTCGGCTGATTGCAATCTTAATGAATTCTATACTTGTATTTTTTACAGTAGCATTCATTGTTGAGGGCTTTTTAGCTTTATTTAGAATTACAAATCAAAGATTAAGCGCACTTTTAAGACTTATTCCCTTTATTTTCTTAATTTTTGATCGAATTTTTACAGACTTAAATTTTGTCAATTGGATGAACCCTTTGGGTTGCGATACATGCATACAAAAAATATTGCTCAATTCATTTTTTCCGAAGTTAAAAGAGTATCTTGACGCACAAAATACTTCCCTGATGAGTTACTTGACTAAGGATGGATCGGTGTGGATTTCAAATGGATTGTTTTTCTTCTTTTGCTCGGTAACCACCTTTGTTTTTTTCAAAAAAGTGTATCGAATTTGGATTCAGAGCAGGCTATTAAAATCTATTATTAAAAGTGGAACCCCTGGCAATGGTTTAGTTAATAATGCAAAGCTTGATTTTGAATTGAAAAAAGCATCTGCTAATCTAGTTGTAAGCAATAAAGTCTCTGTTCCACTTGCAACGCACACAAGAAACATTATCATTCCAAAAAATACGGTTGAAGATGTAACAGAAAACGAATTGGATTCTATTGTTGCCCATGAATTGGAGCATATCATTCAAAAAGATTGCCATGCACGCTTGAGCATTGAATTAATTTCTGCTGTTTTTTGGTGGGTTCCGACTTTTTGGTGGAAGGAAAAAATGATTGAGAACCAGGAAATTGCTTGTGATCAAAGTGTTCTGAAATATGGTTTGGACTACGAAACTCTAGCCTCATCTTTGATTAAAGTGGCACGAGAGGCAAAATCAATAAATGCTGAAACGCTTTGTTTTTTTTCAGGCAAGAAAAATAGGTCCATGGTGCGTTTAAAAGCCATGTTAGGTTTTTCGACGGGAAGTCAAAAAATCATGAGTATCTGCCTTACAGGAATCGTGTTGGAAATTCTACTGTTTCTAATTTGTAAAAACTAAAAAAATTTAACAAAAACTACTACATGTGTAGTAAAATAAAAAAAGGAGTTTTTTATGTCTAAAGAAAATTTTGGATTAGATATTGTAGATGCATTTGCAAGAAGTTTTATTTATCGGACTGTTTTTACAAAAAGTCCGCAAATGGGACTGATTGGCGGAAGTGCCTATGGAATAACCAAAGCGGTATCCATTGTAACACAGCCGATATTTGATAAAATGCCTTATATTGGCGAAGTTACTCATCAGTTTACGAGGGGAGTCATTATTCGAACGATTTATACAGGCAATTTGCAATCAGGGCTGGTTCTTGGGGCTACCTACGCATTTGTCACAGGAGCTTCGACAATTTTTAAAAATATCATGGATCAAACAAGTTTAAAGAATGCAATGCCTGACGGTTGGGGTTCTGAAATTTACGGTGCCTTTTGGTCTGAGTTGAACAATACTTTTGCGATAGGTATACAAGAGGGAGCAGCTCATGCTGTTGCTAAAACAGTTTCGCTAATATTTAAAAAAGCGATCACAGACACAAATCCATCGGATATTTATGGATTGGAGAGTGCCGGTGTTTTTGTAAAAGGATTTGTTGCAACAACACTTTTGACTGCAAATCCTGTTTTAGGAGCGACCAATGGAGCATTGTCACTTACCGCCTTCCATATCCATGCCCTCTACATAAGCCACACCCGATAATGAATCGCCTGTGATTTTTTACCCTTGGTTTTTTTGTACCAGTGAGTCAGTGAGAAAGGCATGAGGACAGTGAGGGGTCTTGGAATTTTTGAAATTTTTCATTTTAAACTTAAGGAATTCTAAGACCCCTCACTGTCCTCATGCCTTTCTCACTGACTCACTGGTAAAAAATCAAATAGCAAAGTGTAAATAGGTTTTGTTATTATTGGTACGTCGGAAATGGAAGAGGTATATACTAGTTCTACTTGAAAATGAAAATATGAACTTTTTTTTACCTTTTTTTTAACGCAAAGGCGCAAAGACGCAAAGAATAAAAAGAACTGTTCGCATGCTTAAAGGGTCTTTTAATCTTTGCGTCTTTGCGTTAAAAAGGTCATTCTTAGCGGTAAACTTGAACATCAGAAGTTTTTACTTCCAAGTAGCATCAGTATATACCTCATTTTAATTGTCATTAAATAATTTTAAATGCTAGGATTTGCTTTTTAAAAAAATGAGGTCTTAATGCATATTTCGAATTGTTTTCCTATTCGTTATAGTGAAAATACGCAAGATGATTTGAAGAAAACCATCATAGATAATGCAATTATCGAGGTTTATAAAAGACTTTGCCTAAGATTTCCACGACGTGATATTCATGGCTCCGAAATTAAATTTTGCGATATAAAAGCCACCTCATTTCCTGATGGTTCTCTTGGATGTAGTAGTAAAGTTGGAACTTTCTATACCAACGCAAGAGAGTTTGGCTTTATTCTAACATTTAGCTATATAAATTCCATTTCTAAAGAATATTATAACCTCCATACTGTGTCAGGGGGTTCTTTTTTTAGTGATGATTTGAAAGTTGCAAAAAAATATAGTAACAATATTTTAAACATCGCTATGGAAAAACTTTCTAATAAGATTGGGCGGGAGGTAGGTTTTCATGAGATCGCTATCAATGCTTATGAGGAAAAAATTGCATATCCCCTGAGATTTAAAGAGGGTGAGTTTACTAAATATATTGATCAAAAAGAAGAACAACAATATGCCTTCGAATTTTTGTTTGAAGGCAATAAACATCCATTTTGTTTCAACGTTTTAAGCTTTGATCGAAAAATTTAAAGTCTATTTAAAAAGGAGCTAAGATGAATGTTTCCGGTTTTTTTTCAGGTATGATTTCTTCATTTTCAAGAGATGAAAAGAAAGAAGCAATCATGGAGAATGCAATAACAGAGTGTTATAATAGACTTATTTTAAGATTTCCACATCGCGATATTAATAAAAATGAAATTAAAATTTTGGATGTTCAAAAAACAAAATTTATGGATGGATCGCTTGGCTGCAACACAGGAAATATGTCTACTCAAGCCACAGAAGAGGGTTATATTATAACATTAACACATGATAAAGCTCTCTACTCTCTTAATACAACAAGTGGCACTTATTTTGCCAGCAACGATCTAAAAACAAAACAGAAATATGAGGCAAATGTCTTAAACATTGCCATGCAGAAGTTGACTGAAAAAATAAAGAGTTACGTTGGTTTCCATGAAATCATCATCGATTCTTATAAAGTAAAATCCGGACGAAAATTATCTTTTAGAGAATGCAAAAACCTTGATGAATATATGGCTCAAGCTGAAGAAACACATTATGCGTTCGATATTTTGTTTGAAAACAACAAATATTCCTTTTGTTTTAACGAGAATGGTGATGACAGAACCGATCAAAATTTTTAATTTTCAAATCGATTTTGCGGGTTTTAAGCCGCCAGTATTTACTTTACTTTTTATACTCAACTTTATAAAATTATACCTTAAATTAAAATTACTTAAGGTTAATTATGAACTGTCTTATTCCTTCATTTTCGCTCTTTTTTGGTTCTATTACTGAAATTTTATATCCTGCAAACTTGAAAGAAATGGATCAAGTAATTGCGTATGAAGGGGAAGTTGTGAATGTAGTTGTGCCCCAATGTTCTCTTGCATCAGGTTCCCTAAAAATTCAGCCGAAATCAATGCTTAATAATTTTTCCGAATGGAAGGAAGCTGAAAAAAAAGAAAGCTATGCCTTGATTCAAGATGTTATTCAAGTTTGGGAAAAAAGGGGAATAAAAGACTATCTTATTTATGGTAAAGAATCCCATCTTTCAAAATCAAATTTTAGCTTTGAAATTGTGCCTTATCCAAAAGAAGGCTTGACGTTTTGGAAACAGTTTAAAGTGTTATGGAATATTACTTTTGGTGGTTCATGCTTACCGCTTGTTAAACTCAACAAAATTGCTACAAGCTTTGGCCAGGATAAATATTCATTTTCTAAAACCCAAATTACAGAGATTGAATCTATAGAAAAAATTGTTGGAAAAGATGCTTTTTGTAATCCAAAAATTATTAAGGAACTCCTCATTTTTGAAGGTGAAAAAGTTAATATTCTTTATAATCATGCTCCACTAGCAATTGATGAAGAAAAATTGCATTTCTTAATCGTTCCAAAAGAGCATCGTCATAAGTTTTCTGATCTTACCTCAGGCGAATATCTCGAGGCTATGCAGCTTGCTCAAAAATTGATCGCCCACTACAAAGTTAAGGGCTATCCTACTGCTTTTATTTTTGATAAATCAGGCCTTGAGGCGGGTCAAACACAACCGCATTGGCATGAGCACATCATCTTTACAGCGACAAAAACTCAAGAACTTTGGGGGCAGTTGGCCGTCTTAAAAAATATGACCATAGGATCCTCTCGACTTTCCGAGAATGAGTTCAACTCCCGCGTCCAAGACTTACGACAAGAACTCGGCAAAGCCTTAATCAAATAATATATATATTGGTTTTACTTCAATCTGAATTCTATGTAAGTCTCAATTGTTTATACCAATAATATTTTTTTTACAGGATCTGCACGATCGCTACGCGGCACGATGAGCAGGATAATATCTACCTTTAATTACACAAGGCATTGGTATTATCCTGCTCATCGTGCCGCGTAGCGATCGTGCAGATCCTGTAAAAAATCAGATTCTTTATAATGAATTATGTCTCGTATTTTACTTCATTTCGATTGAACAAATGTATGGTTAATTTAATGATTGCCTGTTGCTATTGCCTTAGCCATTTTTTGAAAAATAAAATAATGAAAAGGAAAGAGCCCATACCAATAGATGCGGCCAAAAACCCCTTTTGGACGAAATGTCGCTGTTTGCACAAGATACCATTCTTGATCGACTTCTTCCACCCTAAATTGAAGCCATGCTTCACCGGGAACCCTCATCCTTGCAAAAAGAATTAAATCGCCATTTGCCTTATCAGCGTGGATCACCCTCCAAAAATCAATGGAATCTCCTGGATCAATTTCAGATGGATCTCGTCTTGATCTATTCAAGCCAACACCACCAATCATTTGATCACATAAACCTCTCAAATACCAGATCCAGTTAAAAGCATAGTAACCGGTACTTCCACCAATTTTCCAAATCCTTTCAATTGCATTATGTTTTGAATCTGTAATTAACTCTTTTCTTTCATCTTTTAAACAGCCCATCTTTGGCACTTGTAGGTAATGTTTCATGTTAGGATCATCCTTATCCATTTGCCATGAGTCGATCCAAATATAAACGATTTCTTCTTTCTTAATCTTCTGAAAGGCGATTCCCAGAGCTTCAGTGTAACTCAGGCATGTATGAGGAATGATTTTTTTTATTTCATCCAATTGTACAACGGTATTTGTCTTCATACTCTCAACAAGATAAGAACAGAGCGAGTAGGGAACAGATGTAATAAAGACCAACCAATAGCTTGATAAGCGGGGAGTAAGGACCGGAACATTTATGATCCATCTGTTAAGATCACGAAATTTAGAATAGTTAAGCATCAATTCTTTAAATGTAAAAATATCAGGTCCACCAATGTCGAAAACTTTATTGAGACATTGAGGTTTAAGTAGGACCGCCGAAAGATAAAAAAGGACATCAGCGATAGCGATCGGTTGACAAGTGGATTCCACCCACTTCGGAGCTACCATGACGGGAAGTTTTTCACATAAGTCT
>JBBSJT010000096.1:0-8408 GCA_038257035.1 Chlamydiia bacterium | reverse complement strand
GGACAGTGAGGGGTTAAGATTTCAAAACCCCTCACTGTCCTCATGTCTTTCTCACTGCCTCACTGGTAAAAAATATAAGAGCAGTGATCCACAAATGTCGTATATAATCTTTATTTGCATTGAAGATTTTTTGCTCTTGAAGTTAGGAATTGCAAAGAATTTGTGCTTTTTTTCAAACGGATTTCTTTCTTCTTTAAAATTTTTGAATAATTTGGTATGATAGCCTTTTTCTATATCTTTGTCTTATTCGCTAGAACTTAACTAAAAGGGAAGTATTGCCCATGGAAAAGCAAAAACGTTGGCAGTTTTATTTGATTGTGGCAGTCATTGCACTGACAATATACAACATATTACCCACGATCTTTTTTTACAGTAAACCACTGAACGAACCAATCGATGCCAATAAAGCTCAAACGATTGCCTCTCAAATTGTAGACCGCGTCAATACTTTAGAAGATGATTCTAAAGAATGGATTTGGTCATTTGCTAAACTTCTACATGTAAATCCATCTTCAGTAGAAATAAAAGCCAATGATCCCCGTTTGATTGAAGTGGCGTTTAAAAACCAAAAAGAAGCTGAGCTTTTCAAAAGATTCTTACCAAAAGCCGGAGCACTTATTCCTTTTGTTCCTGCACAATTAGAACTTTATTCTGAAAATGCCAATGCTGATCCGTCAAAAGTTTACGTATTAAGACAAATTGGCGTTCATATTAAACCCGAAGATCAAAAAAATATTTTTCAGTTTGCTTCAATCCAAAATGAAAAAGGTGAAACATCTGATCTTTACAAAGAAATTACTTTTGATAGAGCAGCACAAATTGCCCTTGGGTTTACAACTACAAGTAAACAAGCAATCCAGCTTGAGCAAATAGCAAGAGCTACAAATTTAGAAAATAGCGAAGAGCAAATTCTAAATGTTGCAAAAGAACTTGTAGAGACAGAAAAAACTCTTGGCAACCAAAAAAAACTTTTAAGCCGTGCTCTTAAGAGCTTTACGCAGAGTGATGCTGCATCAAAATCTGACTGGATCCAAAAATTCATTACTCAAAAAGATGCTTTAAAGCTTAATTTGGAAAAAGAAAAACAAGCTCTTTTAGTAGAACAAGAAAAAGCAAAAGAAAAACAACAATTTTTAGAGCCTCTAAAACTTCGTCGTTTATCGCTTATTCAGAATGAATTAAAAACTTTGGATGCAGCTACGGCTACATTACAAAAAAATAGTTCTGAATTTAAAAACAGCCCAAATCCACTAACTTTAGAAGCCATTCAAAAAGAGCTTGCTAGCGGTTACCTTTCATTAGAAGATAAAGTTCAAATTTTAAATTTTAATGGTCGTAATCCTTATGTTGAAGCTCTTGTTATCGACTGGAATAACGATCGCATTGAATTAAAGTTTTTTGATGATGTTCAAAAAATACGTTTGCACGAATCAACGAACGGACTAGAGAATAACACTAAAGAAAAATTGAATCTTCTAGTGATCAGTGATATTGCAAAAGCCTCAAGATTTGCCGATGAGGAAATCATTCCTTTTAACGATACTTTTGCTGTTAACTTAAATAAATTAGGCGATGCAAACAGCTTCTTAACATTGGATACAGGACATTTGGCAAAACTTCAAAGTGAGCAAATTGTCAACCAGTTAAAAACTAGCTGGAGCCCGACACATATCGATTTAAATAACGAAAGTTACCCTATCAATGATTTTAAGACTTTCAAAAATCTTGAAAAACAAGATCAAAAGTTAGGACTTGTTGTTTACGCACCTTCAATGGAAGATGAAACGACTCCAGGATTCAAAAAAGGATCCATCTATGTGATTGCAAAAGGCTTGGATACTATCATCAAAAAGCATGCACAATCACCAAATGCTCCTGAATCTCAAGAATTGCAAAGCAATCTAGATAAGCTAAACCAGATCTTGCAGTTGAATGGCTTTATTGGCTACTCCGGTGCTTCATATGGTTTGCCAAAAGAATTTAGTAATGATTATATCTTTGAATTAAGTGGTTATTACAATAACTTCTTAAAAGCAACACGAGAAGATTTTGTTGTAAAAGGTAGCAAACGTTTTGCAGTATTGGATTTTTCAAATGTTGAACAGCGCCTCATTACCTTAAATAAAATTGATGATCGCGTTCAAGAAGATCTTCTAAAATGGAAGGAAGAGTATCAGGCAGCTCAAGTTAATCTTGATCTGACTAAACGCTATGAAGTTCCTGCACCGACCAAAAACCCTTATTTTCAAAACTTTGCTTTAAGCTTTAACAAATATTTCCGTGGTGATGACCGTAAAATCCTAAAATGGGGTCTTGATCTATCGGGTGGAAAAACAGTTCGTATTGGTCTTAAAGATCATAACGGCAAAACTGTAACAAATCCTGATGACTTAAACCAAGCTGTTAATGAGCTTTACAAGCGTATTAATAACATGGGCGTTGCAGAAAGATCGATTCACATTGAAAACAGTCATATTATTTTGGACTTTCCGGGATCTCAAGGGATGTCGGCTTCCGATTTGATTAAGTCATCTGCCATGTATTTTCATATTGTTAATGAAAAATTTGGCGCTCAAAACCCTGATTTAAGTAAAACAGTCAATGCATTCTTACAAGATGTTTGGAATGAAGCTGTAGTAACAAATCGAAAAGATGTTGATAATATCAATATTATTGCCTGGAACCATTTAGGTGGTGATGCAACTGAAATGCGCCCACTTAGTGAAAATGCGCAAATTCTATTTGATCAAGGTTTGAGACTTGCAAATCCTAATGATAAAAATGCAACATCAGCCTTTAACGACACATTATCGTCAATTGGCATGATGCGTGGAGATGATTATTCTGATTGGAATAACCAAACACATCCATTGCTCGTTCTTTTCCACAATTTCGCTTTGGAAGGAGCAAGCTTGACAGGTGTACAAACAGGTTATGATCCATCTTCTGGAAACACCTTATCATTTAGCGTGAAAAACGCCTATGAAGGGACGCAAGAAAGAGAATCATCAAGCCCAAGAGAGGCCTTTTATGCTTGGACTTCTCAGTTTTCGCAAGATAAAATTACCGGAACACAAAGAGAGCAATATTCAGCGGGTCACGGATGGAGAATGGCTGTTGTTCTTAACGGCACAATCATTACACAGCCGACCCTTAATGCAGCTCTAAGAGAAGGTGGATCGATCAGTGGAAGATTCTCACAGCGTGAAATTACGCAACTTGCCGCCGATCTTAAAGCAGGATCATTAAGCTTTACGCCAAAAATTCTTTCAGAAGAAAACGTAAGCCCTGAACTTGGAAAAGAAGAGCGCACAAAAGGAATCGTTGCCTCCGGCATCGCCCTTTTACTCGTTGTGATTGCAATGGTTAGTTACTACAGATTTGCAGGTATAGTTGCCTCATGCGCTGTTCTATTTAACATATTGATCATGTGGGGAATTCTACAAAATCTTGATGCCGCACTAACATTGCCCGGTATTGCAGGAATTGTTTTGACAATTGGTATGGCAGTTGATGCTAACGTTCTTGTGTTTGAACGAATTCGTGAAGAATTTGCCCTTTCAGGAAGAATAGCCTCAGCCATTCAGACAGGTTATCGCAAAGCATTTAGTGCCATTGTCGATTCCAACATTACAACGATCATTGCTGCCTTGATTCTAATTCAATTTGATTCAGGACCGATCAAAGGTTTTGCCGTCACATTGATCATCGGGATTGTCTCTTCGATGTTTACAGCGCTCTTTATGACGCGTTACTTCTTTGCGGGTTGGGTACAAAATCCTAAAAATAAATCGCTGAGTTTTTCACAATTTATTGGGAAAACAAACTTTGACTTCTTAAAGCACACGAAAAAGGCTCTTGCCATTTCACTTGTGATGGTTATTGCGGGTTCAGCTTTATTCTTTGGACAAGGTAAATCGATGCTTGGCATGGACTTTACCGGTGGTTACTCCTTAAATGTGGAACTGCAAGAAAAAGCAAATGATACTAACTATCGTCTACAAGCAATTGATGCACTCCTTGCAAAAGGTGCTACATCAAATGACTTCCAAGTAAGAGAGTTAAGCAAACCAAACCAACTGCGCATTCAGCTTGGAACAAGCATGGAAGAAAAAGGACATCCTTTTTACAACATGGCAGAAATGGAACCTGAAGGAAATTATGCTTACAGCTATTTGAGCAATCCTCGTCTAACGTGGCTTGTCAATACATTGCAAGAAGCAAACCTTGAGCTAATTCCAATACAACTTAACCATCTTGATTCCAATTGGAGCGTCATCAGTGGTCAGTTTTCGGACACAATGCGAGATAATGCTTTGTTGGGCTTAAGCCTTGCGCTTATCATGATCTTTGCTTATATCACATTCCGCTTCGAATTTAAATTTGCGATGGCATCCGTGATTGGTCTTGTTTATGACATTATCATCACGATGGGCATATTGGCTCTGTTTCACTGGATGGGTCTACCGGTTCAGATTGATCTTCAGGTTATTGGCGCTATAATGACAATTATCGGTTATTCACTAAACGATACGATCATTGTATTTGACCGAATTCGTGAGGATATGATCACGCTGCGTAAGCTTCCATTCAATCAGATTATTAATCATGCATTGAATGTAACCTTAAGTCGTACATTAATGACATCAGGAACGACATTACTTGTATTGCTCGCTCTTGTATTCCTTGGTGGTCAATCGATCTTTGCTTTTGCCTTGGTCATGACTTTAGGTGTTGTAGTTGGAACGTTATCAACGCTCTTTATTGCAGCTCCTGCCCTTCTCTATCTTCATAATAGAGAAGTTGAAGCTGAAACTCAGCTTAAAACAAAGCACTCTTAAGTGCTAAAAGGCACCCCTTATTCTAAGGGGTGCCTTGTCTTTTTCCCCTCGTTCTACTCCCCCACTTTCACAAATAAATAAAGATAAGTATGTAATTAGAATTTACTAGATGTTCTAATCGCTGATACGCATTAAGCTTTAGAAAAAAAATTATAAGGCAGGCCTACAGCCTGCATCATTTAACACACAAATACCTAGGGCGTTGCCCTAGGCTTATAAAAACCAGGGCTTTGCCCTGAAAAACCATCTTTCCATGCTAGTTCTGATTTTTTTAAATTATAAACAACGTCTTGGTATCGAATTTCAAGCTAAATGTATGCTTTATATTTATTTTTTCTACACTCTATTTTAAATTTCATTAAATATTAATAGGTATACTTATAAATCACTTAATTATTATAATAAAAATATGCGTATTGTAATTTTTAGTTGTATTATTAGATCAAGGGGGATTTATGTTAGATCCGAAACTATACGAAGCGATGCAGGGTAAAAGTTCTCCTTCTGATACTTCTTCTAAAACCGCTAAAAAAGATCGATTTGAACTTGCACTGGATGAATGCATAAAGGAAGAAGTAGATAGGCTCATGTTGGATGAAGATCCAACTAAAATTAAGCTTGTGACACCCGAAATTCGACGCAAACAACTTGAGGCTGAAAAAAGAAAAGAACTCCAATTTACAGAATTTGAACAATCTATGATAACTGCTGTCAGAATCATTCGGAATGAAGGCCAAAATTTGCTAACTCCTGCTGAATATGATATTGTGAAAGAAAGCTTGAATCATCTGAATCAGCAACTTCAGCAACTTGAATTAAATAATTTAGACAATGAAAAACTTAAAAATGCTCTTGTGACTCCACAGGAAAATTTGGCATGCATCTTAAAAATCGGTATTGCCAAATATAGTGAAAAACAGTTGGAAGATAGTCTATCAATTTTTGCATTTCTTGCCACAATCGATTCACAAAATCCTGATTATTGGTTTCGCTTGGGTTCTGTAGCAGAGGAAATGGAAAGATATGATTTAGCGATTCAAGCTTATTCAGCTGTTAATGACTTGGCTCCTGAATTTGCCGACGCACACATTTTTAAAGCTAAATGCTGCATTCATAATAACAAGCTAGCTTTGGCAGCTGAAGAATTACCTAAAATTAAACATATTCTTCAATCTAACCACGAAGAAAAAAAATGGGAAGAATATGTAAATGCAATCGAAAACGTATTAGTTGAAGTCCATTAATTATAGGGAGGATACTATGAGCGGAATACAAAATGATGGTGGTAACAAAATTTCGCAATTTTATGAACACATAAAAATAGGAGTTAGATCTGCAGTAGATAGCTTAAAAGGGCTAGTTAAACCAAAAGAAACTGGAAAGGCTGATTCAAAAAGTACTATTGTGAAGCCTCAAGAAGGAAAAACAACAATCAATATGCCGATGGCAGCCTCAAAAAGCGAAGCTGAATTAACATCCTCTACAAAAAGTCTTAAAGAATCACTTTCCGGTGACTCCATTGCAGATAAAATAAAGGCTGAAGCGGATGATCCTTCTATTGTCAAAGGTTCGAAGGAGGGTTATTACGGACGATGGGATGATTCTAAGGGTATTCTTCCTAAAGAGGAAATACTCAGAAGGGTTAGCAAAGATCCTAATTATATGGATCGTATAGGTACGGAGCTTCAACAAGACGAAGAATTTATGGCTAAGTTATTTGATGTTGATGAAGATAAGTTTACCGAAACATTTGGTAGTAATGTCTCCAATTCAATTTATAATCAAACTGAGACTTGGAAAAACAGTGACGAGTTCAAGAAAAGACAAGATATACCTCAGAAAGATAAATTGGAAATAATTAAAATGAGACCTTATGAGATGGAGTCCATTAATCCAGAGTTTAAGAAAGACAAAAATTTTATGGCGCAGTTGTTTGATGTGGATCCTCAAATATTTCAAAAAACATTTGGTAATGAAGTCACTCTAGACGTTTTACCGCTAACTAATTTTTACAAGGATGATAAAATAAAAAAAGAAGAAAATGACCCTGTAATTTTAAAAAGTGGAAAGACGAATACTGGTATTGAGATAGATAATAAAGCTAAGGGTATGTTACCTAAAGAAGATATATTGAATTTGGTAAGAGATAACCCTGACGCGATGTATCGCATAGGTACAGGGCTTCAACAAGATAAAGCGTTTATGATGCGTTTGTATGAAGATAATCCTACAAAATTTGAAGAAAGATTTG
Organism: Chlamydiia bacterium; assembly: GCA_038257035.1. Taxonomy (GTDB): domain Bacteria; phylum Chlamydiota; class Chlamydiia; order Chlamydiales; family Parachlamydiaceae; genus JBBSJT01. The sequence goes on along the minus strand of JBBSJT010000096.1, from coordinate 1,316 downwards.
GTCAAGAAATAGTTTTGAGCCTTCAAAAGGATATTGTCAAATAAATATGTTAATGGCTCAATGCTTTATGAAGTAACTTTAGATGTTCATTATTATAGGTTTCTGCAGCGGCATATATTTCCATTCCATCATCTTTTGATGCAATGCGACTTAAGAGATTGGTGCAGCAATCCAGAAGGGAAGGTAAATGGTATTGAATTGCAAAGGGCAGGATGTCCAAAATTTCTGCAACTGAATATTCCTCAACCATCATTTTGCGTTGAAACATGGAAAAATCAAGATAAACAAAATCTAAAAAGGCAAGAATTGTGGATTCGCTAAATTCTGATAGATCGATTGATTTATTTTTGAAATCTATGCGTTTTAATTCGAGTAAATTTTTAAAAGCTTCTTTTGCATTGCGCGTAATCACGTCGCAATGAATTTTTATAGATACATTATTCTGAATATTTATCTGATAATTGCAATTTATTCCATCTTTATAATCCTCATAAAGTTTCATCTCTTTATTCGTTATGGTTCTTGAATCCATTATTTTTTTTGGAAAAATTTTATGGGGTGTATGTGAACCAATATTCCAGGAAAATTCCAGTACTTTAACTATTTTGATTTGTAGTGGCCCTTTTAAACTTTTAACCTGCAAACGCTTAACATTATCAATAGAGGTGGCACCACAATTGGTTGCAAATCTTGATAAAGCAGGTTCTATGTATTTTTTAAAACAAGTGCATGAGATTCTATCTATTTGATTTTTTGAACAATCAAGTTTGTCGTTTAGTTCTTTAAAATACCCATTGTCATTAAAATCTTCAATAAAACAGACTTTAAAATCAATTTCCTTATCGAACCCCTTTGCAAAAAAGGGCCGCAATTTTTCAATTGTTTCTGCAACTTTTTTTAAAAGTTCACTGCCTTGCACTACTGTCTTATTGATAAAATGAGAAACTTGAAAGGAGGGATCTGCACTAACTGTTGGAAAAACCTTAAAGTAAGCTGCTAAAAATAGAAGTGGATCTTTTACAATAGCGCCATAATCTGCAAGCTCATAAACTTCGTTAAACTTATGTGTATCAATCGACAGGATAACAGTTGGTGGGCTTACACTATTCATTTTTATCCCTGATTGTATTTATTCACTAAATAATAAAAAAATAGATTTAACTGCAAGCCTTTTATGCTCCTCGAACTCTACTAATAATTTCTTTTAGGTTTCTGATTTTTTACCAGTGAGGCAATGAGAAAGACATGAGTACAGTGAGGGGCTATGTATGCAATTGCCTCTCACTGTCCTCATGCAGCTTCTCACTGCCTCACTG
>JBBSJT010000095.1:0-8442 GCA_038257035.1 Chlamydiia bacterium | reverse complement strand
AATTGGAAACGGATTTATCTTTAAAACCATCAAGCTTATAAAGAATAGTCTCATTTAAGGTGAAAATATCGGATGGGTGGTTAATAAATCCTTTTAATACAAGCTGTTCAACAACTTTCTCTCCCATCTCTTCGATATCGAAGGCCACTTTACTGACAAAATGGATCATATTTTTTAGATTTTGTGCTGGGCAGGAAAATTTATTCGGACATTTTAATGCAACCTCACCACTTTCTCTTGCTACTAAAGTGCCGCAGCTTGGACAACTTGTAGGCATTATAAATGGCTGGCTTGAATTTTCACGAAAAGCTAAATCAACTAAAACAACTTTTGGGATAACATCTCCACCCTTTTCAATTATTACAGTATCGTTCACACGAATGTCTTTTCTGTCTATTTCGTCTTGATTATGTAAAGTAGCTCTTGCGATAGTGCTACCGGCAAGAAACACAGGATCGAGCTCTGCAACTGGCGTTAAAACACCAGTTCTGCCAACCTGCACGGTAATTGCTTTAATACGTGTTTTTGCCTGCTCTGCAGCAAATTTATAAGCGATGGCATAGCGCGGATTTTTGCCGGTAACGCCAAGTCTTTTTTGCTCTTTTAAATCGTCTAGTTTAATGACAACGCCATCAATTTCAAAATCAAATGTCGATCTTGAAGCTCTTACTTTTTCTATGAAATCCCAAATTTCATCTAAATTATGGCATTTTGCAATCATGTGCAGCGTAGGCAAGCCTAATTTATTTAGGTAAAGATGTAAATCTGATTGATGAGCAACAGCGGCTGTTGATTCATCAGCAATACCATAAAAAACAATATTGAGTTTACGCGCTGCAACCACAGTAGAATCGAGAAGCTTTAAGGAGCCTGCACTTGCATTTCTTGGATTTGCAAAAAGATCTTCATTTAATTTTTTTCGTTCTAAATTAACAGCTTCAAAAACTTTTTTCGGCATAAACACTTCGCCACGAACTTCCAAGTGTGATGGGATATTCCCATATAATCTTAAGGGTAACGATTCTATAGTTTTAACATTGACAGTGATATCATCGCCATGTTTTCCATCCCCCCTTGTCACTGCCCTCGTATACACACCAGCCTCATAACAGACTGAAATGGCTATGCCATCCATTTTAAGTTCGCAAGAAAAAATGAGTTTATCTTTACCGGTAAGTTTATGCATGCGCTTGATAAATTCAGCCAATTCATCTTTGGAGTATGTGTTGGCAAGGGATAACATAGGGGTTTGATGGGCGACCGTTTGAAAACCTGTAGATAAACTTTCGTTCACGCGCTGTGTAGGTGAGATGGTTGTCACCCATTCAGGATGTGCTTTTTCAATAGTTTCCAATTTTTTAAAAAGTGCATCATATTCTTCATCGGAAATTATTGGCGCGTTATCGACATAGTAAAGTTTATTGTGGTGCCAAATTGTGGCAACGAGCTCTTCATAATCGTGATGTGTCATGTTATCAAGTATCTGCATTTTTTATTTTTATCAAAAATCATTCAATCTATTACTATACCCTCTATGATTTTTTTTCAGGATATTCAGGATCGCTTCGCGGCAGGATCAGGCAGGATAATATCAACCTTAAGGATATACTAAGGAATGATATTATCCTGCCTGATCCTGCCGCGAAGCGATCCTGAATATCCTGAAAAAAAATCGAAGGTGCTAAATTAATAGGTTTAATGGGATTGAACCTTTCATTTTCAAGAAGCATCAGTATATATGAATTGGGGAAAAATTTGAAACGAAAACTAGCACGATGATGTACTAGCTATCATCTTTTGGGGGATTAATTTTCTTGCCGTGAGCTTCTACATGCTGCTCGATGGCATGGCGCCAACTGCCTTCAACTGCTTTTTCCCCTTTAACAAATGGAGGGTTAGGGAGAAGTTTTCCTTGGAAAAACTTCCACTCCACAGTATTGCCTTTTGAGTCCATTTTATAAATTCTTGCCCGCCCTGCTTTAACTTCAGCATCAAGCCCTACATTTGGTGTGACCCATTCCCTTTGTTCACTTTTAGTATAACCACCTTCAACATATTCAGGGTTCCACTCACTTTTTCTAGACGTAGGAGTGGCAAGTTTAGAGCTTGGATGAATTTCGATCAACCAGGCACCTTGTGTTTCAACCTTTTTTAAATCGTCACCTTTTAAATCCAATTTTGATGCCATTTCTACCGGATTATTATTTTTCTTCGGATCAAAATTTATGCCTTTACGCTCATATTCTTCTAAATTGGAAACGAACACATCTTTATAGCCGGCAGCCGGTGTAACATTATCCTTTTCCATTTTTCCAAGTCCAACAATCCACTCAGGTTTTACATCCCCGGTTAGAAGTCGCGTTAAGCTTTTTTTAGGAAACACTTTTGCATCTTTTATACTGTCAGGAATTAAAATATTTTCACGTGAATTAGTCTTGGCTGTTGCAAAAGGCGCGGTTCCTCTTTGCATGCTTTGTTCGGTTGCTTCCCGAACAGATTTAAATTTCTCTTCAAGATTGTATTTTTTTAAAACTTTATTCGGAACGTAGACACCCGATTCTATTTTTTTTTCTACTTCAATCTTTTTTTGTTCAAAATTAGTATATTCATTTCCTGAGTCTTTTCTTATTTTCATAATAAACCTCAATCAACAAAATAATGTGATAAACACATCTTTTATTATAACTTAGTTAGATATAATAGCAACATATTAAACTAACTGACACAAACATTAAATAATCAAATTAGTGGTAAAAAATGAGGTAAACCTGTATACTTTAGCTATGATAACAATAACAAATCTCTCGATGCGCTTCGGCGGCAAAATTTTATTTAAAAATGTTTCGTTTCAGTTAAATCCGGGACAACATTACGGCCTTGTAGGAGCTAATGGTTCCGGCAAATCGACTTTAATGAAAATATTAACAAAAGATATGACAGCGGAAGCTGGCTCTTTCACCTTCCCTTCAAATTTTCTGGTTGGTACATTAAAGCAAGATCATTTCATCTATGAAAACGATAAAATTATTAATATTGTTTTGATGGGAAATCCGCTTCTTTGGAAGGCTTTGCACGAAAAGGAACAACTTTTACACGGTGACAATTTCACAGAAGAGTCCTGTAATCGCCTAGAAGAATTGGAAAAAATCATCCTTCATCATAAAGGCTATTCTGCTCCAAGTGAAGCTGCAAAACTCTTGGAAGGTTTGGGTATTTTAGCAGAAGTTCATGATCGTCCTTTAAGCACATTATCCGGTGGCTTTAAACTGCGCGTCCTCCTTGCACAAGTTCTTTTTAGCAATCCGGACATTCTTTTATTAGATGAGCCAACAAATCACCTCGACATTTACTCCATTCGCTGGCTTGAGGGTTATTTAGCTTCATTTCCGGGTACCATTCTTTTGAGTAGCCACGACAAAGATTTTTTAAATGGTATTTGTGATTACATTCTTGATGTCGATCACCAAACGATAAAATCCTATAAAGGCAATTATGATGCTTTCCTTGAAACAAAAGCTGCCGATCTAGAACAAAGAATGGCTCTTTTAGAAAAACAAGGAAAAAAACGGGATGATTTGCAAGAATTTATCACCCGATTCAAAGCAAAAGCGACAAAAGCTACCCAAGCTTCATCAAAAGCAAAGCTTGTCGAAAAATTGGAAACTGAAATGGCAGCCTCTGAAATGAGCCCATCATCAAGGCACTACCCCAAATTTAAATTTGACCAACACCGACCATCAGGTGCCATTCCCCTCGTTATCTCTTCACTTTTTAAAAATTATGGCGAAAAGAAAATTTTTTCAAATATTTCCTTTGAAGTTATGCGAGGCGATCGCATTGCAATTCTTGGAGCTAACGGAATAGGTAAATCAACGCTTCTAGAAATTCTTTTTGGCAATAAGGAGCCAACAGATGGTTCTTTCAAGTTTGGTCATGCCGCAGAAATATCTTATTTTCCCCAAGATCATAAACAAGAAATTGAAGGATCTGAAAATTTATTGGACTGGCTACGTCAATTTAGCCCAACCACTCCTGAACAAAAATTACGTGAAGTACTCGGTCGCAATTTATTTTCCGGTGACGATGTCAAAAAAATGACAAAAATCCTAAGTGGCGGTGAACTTGCACGTCTGGTCATTGCAAAAATGATGATCTCAAATCATAACATCTTAGTTTTTGATGAACCAACAAACCATTTGGATATGGAATCAACCGATGCTTTATTGGAAGCTTTGGACAACTATCCCGGCACTATTATTTTTGTCAGCCACAATCGCTATTTTATTTCGGGTATTGCAAATCGCATCATTGAAATGACAAAGGATGGCGTTAAAGATTTTAGGTGCTCTTATGCTGAGTATTTGGAAAAGAGAGACATTGATTTATTGTCTGCCAAAGGCAAACGCTATGAAAAAGATCCAAATTTGTCTTCCGGAAAAGAGAAACAAAACTATGAAGAACAAAAAGTTTTGCGCAATTTAAAGAACCAGAACGAAAAAAAAATGGCGATTATAGAAAAAAAATACCATCAGATCGAGGAAAAATTAAAAAAAATAATAGCTCAAATTTCCGTTGATGATTTTTATACAAAGACCCCGAAAGATGAACTTCAAAAAATCTTGACCGAGCAATCGCTTCTTGAAAAGCAATTGGATGATGCCCTCTTGGAATGGGAAGCCCTTATGTAGCGCTCACGTTTTTTTTCACTAGTTTCTGAGGGATCTTTTTACCGCGAAGAGCGCGAAGAAGCGCAGCTTACGCTGCGAGGAGAAACGCGAAGAAGCACAGCTTAAGCTGCGAATAGAAATGCAGTACAATCGCTTTGTAAAACTCTTTTTGTTTAAAATTTTTTTTGACAAAACAATTTTACAATCTATCATCTTTGCAATTGCAAAGACGAATAAAGACTAATACTTATTGTTGCTCTTCTCGCGCTTTTTTAGCGCGCTCTCTTCGCGTGCCTTCGCGTCTTTCTTCACGGTCTTCGCGGTAAAAAAATGCAAACCCAATGGTGGATTAGGACAGTTTAGTGTTGCAAATAAAAAATAATTAGTATGTAATATTTATATTAAGCATCAACATGTAACGAAAACTAAAAGGAAACTGCAATGAAAGAAACTTTTTTCAATAACTTAAAATTGCAAGTCGAAGAACTAAAATTAAACGGACTCTATAAAGAAGAAAGAGAAATATTTTCCCCTCAACAACCAAACATCACTGTTGCAGGTGACAAAAAAGTATTAAACTTCTGTGCGAACAACTACCTTGGTCTTTCAAATCATCCTGATATCATTAAAGCTGCCAAGGCAAGCATCGATACCTACGGTTTTGGCTTAAGTTCAGTCCGTTTTATTTGCGGCACTCAAAATATCCACCATGAACTTGAAAAAAAGATCTCTGATTTTCTTAAAACCGACGATACTATCCTTTATTCCTCTTGCTTTGATGCAAATGGCGGACTTTTTGAAACGCTCTTGGGTGCAGAAGATGCAATCATTAGCGATGAGCTAAATCATGCAAGTATCATAGATGGTATTAGACTTTGCAAAGCTAAGCGTTTTCGTTATAAAAACAATGACATGGAAGATTTGGAAAAACAATTACAAGAAGCTAAAGGCTCCCGTACTATCATGATTGCAACGGATGGTGTTTTCTCTATGGATGGCATCATTGCTAATCTTAAAGCCATTTGCGATCTTGCTGACAAATACAATGCAATCGTTATGGTAGATGATTCTCATGCTGTTGGCTTCGTCGGAGAAAAAGGGCGAGGTACACCTGAATATTGTGACGTACTCGGGCGAGTTGACATCATTACAGGAACACTTGGAAAAGCACTTGGCGGTGCATCAGGCGGTTACACATCCGGCAGAAAAGAAGTCATCGACATGTTGCGTCAACGCTCAAGACCCTATCTATTCTCAAATAGTTTAGCGCCTTGCATTACAAAAACCACTATTACTGTTCTTGAGTTAATCGAAAAAAATGATTCCCTTCGCCTCTCTTTAAAAGAAAACAGTGAATATTTCCGCACAAAAATGACAGCACTAGGGTTCAATTTAGTCCCAGGTCATCACCCCATTATTCCGGTCATGCTTGGTGATGCCAAATTAGCGCAAGATTTTGCAGCCAAGATGCTTAATCATGGCGTGTATGTAATCGGGTTTTGTTTTCCTGTTGTACCAAAAGATAAAGCGCGTATTCGTACACAGATGTCAGCTGCTCATACAAAAGAAGATTTGGACAAGGCAATTGATGCCTTTGCTCTAGTCGGTAAAGAATTAAATATTATTTAAGCTAAATTTTTATATCAAAAAAAAGAAGGATCTACCAATGAAAGCACTAGTAAAAAGTCACGCTAAACAGGGCCTATGGATGGAAGATGTATCGGTTCCATCTATTGGAGACGATGAAGTTCTAATTAAAGTAAAAAAAGTTTCCATTTGCGGAACAGACCTTAATATTTACAAATGGGGTCCATGGGCTCAAAAAACAATTCCTGTTCCTATGGTTGTCGGTCATGAATTTATGGGAACGATTGAAAAAATCGGCAAAAATGTCAAAGACTTGAAAATTGGCGATAGAGTAAGTGGTGAAGGTCATATTACTTGTGGTCAATGCCCTCCTTGCAAAAAAGGTAAAAAACATCTTTGCATGAATACTCTTGGTGTTGGTGTCAACCGTCATGGCTGTTTTGCAGAATACTTTAATCTTCCGGCAGAAAATGTATTTAAACTACCAGAAACCATTCAAGATGATCTAGCAGCAATTTTCGACCCATTTGGAAACGCAACTCATACAGCCCTATCAGCTGATATGCTCGGAGAAGATGTTTTAATTACAGGTGCCGGCCCAATTGGATCAATGGCTGTTGCTGTTGCAAGGCAGGCAGGCGCAAGAAACATTGTTATCACAGATATTAACGATTATCGTTTAGACCTTGCAAGAAAAATGGGTGCAACACGTGCTGTTAATGTTTCAAAAGAATCTTTAAAAGATGTGATGAAAGAGCTAAATATTACTCATGGCTTTACAGTTGGAATGGAAATGTCTGGTAATGCTCAGGGTCTTAACACCTTGATTGAAGAAGCACAGCAAGGCGCACGCATTGCTTTACTTGGAATTTTGCCACCTAATACATTGATCGACTGGGATCTTGTCATCTTTAAAATGCTTGAACTCAAAGGCATTTATGGACGTGAAATCTTTTCGACGTGGTATAAAATGACGCATATGCTAGAAAGCGGATTGAATTTGTCGCCGATCATCACGCACCATTTTTCATTTGATGATTTCCAAAAAGGCTTTGATATTGCTTTATCAGGTCTTTCCGGTAAAATCATCCTCGACCTTTAGAGAACCAAGAGCGTAACTTAGTATTAGGTTACGCTTTTTTCAAGTAGCACCCATCTACTTCAAAAATGAAATCATAAAATCTATTACGATAACCTTTACGATTTTTTACAGGATATGCACGATCGCTTCGCGGCAGGATCGCTTCGCGGCAAGATAATATCAACCGTCAATATGGCTTAGAGGTTGATTTTATCTTGCCGCGAAGCGATCGTGCATATCCTGTAAAAAATCGTAAAGGTTATAAATTGTAGAGTTCCAAGTTTTGTTATTTGGTGGATAAAGTGTTATCCATTAAATACAACTTTCTCCCTTTTCGTGCATTTAAGTCTCTTGTAATTGAAAAGTCTTACCGAGGAGAAACGGTTTTGTAGAAGGTGTAGCGGGATAGGAATTTTTCCGTCATCTCAATGCAAACGCTTTGAATTTGCTTATCGATATCTTCCTTTGAAGAAGAGACCATCGTTTGCGTTTCCCACGTTATAGCCTGAAAGTAAACTTCAGGCGGTAAGATCACACGATTTAAAGTAACACTTTCAAATAATCTACCGCTGCAATAGGCGCTCATTCCATCACTTGTTGGCAAGACCATGACTAAAACTTGAAAAAAGGGGAATGGTGGTCCAGGCTTTGCCTGTGGCTGAATTCCAGATTTTTGAAAATAAGATTCAACAATTGACTGAATTTGTCCATCTGTCACACCTAAAGTGATATTATCAGATTTAACAATTTCCACAATAACCGGAATATTTGCGGGTACATTGTAAAGATGGTCAGTACCTACAGCTCCATTTTCATTCACTGTCACAATGCCGGGTTCAGCAAAACCTGGTCGACTTATACTTGGAGCCGGTCTTTCATAAGGGGTGCGTGGTTTATCAGCTTGAGTAGGCCCTTTTGGGCCCAATCTTTCAGGAGGTTTTCCTAAAGGTGGACGGGTAATTACGCTTGGATTTGTTCCACCACCGGCACCACCACTGCCTGAGGGTTTGCTCGTTTGAGCCGATATTGGTAGAAAAGCCATTAGCATGAACGAAAAAATGAGTGTTTGTATTTTTTTCATTTAGTAGCCGCCGGTTGTTTTAATTT
>JBBSJT010000094.1:0-8518 GCA_038257035.1 Chlamydiia bacterium | reverse complement strand
TAGACGTTGATAATATCCTGCCGCTTTAGCGATCCTGCCGCGAAGCGATCATGCATATCCTGTAAAAAAATCTTAGAGGCTATATTCATTATGCCTCATTAACAATAAAACTTTGATTTTTATTAGCATCAGTATGAATTGTTATCTTCTGATTCTATCAGTGTATCAATGTTTTCGCCGAAGACTCTCGAAGTAGGCAATACGTTTAAGCATTTCGCGCTCAAAGCCCCTTTCTTTTGGTTCATAGAACGTTTGCCTTACTAGTTGATCCGGAAAGTAATTTTGACCGGAAAATGCATTTTTTAAATCATGATCATAAATGTAGTCTTTACCAAAATCAAGTTCCTTCATAAGCTTTGTAGGAGCGTTAATGATGATTTTAGGAGGAGATAGATGAGCCGTTTCTTTGGCTAAAGCTCTTGCTAGATTATAGGCATTGTAAGTAGCATTGCTTTTTGGCGCTAATGCAAGGTAAATGACAACTTGGGCTAAAGCAAGTTCACCCTCAGGTGATCCAAGAGATTCATAAGCGGTTTTTGCAGCAATGGCAAGCGGGAGTGCTTGTGGGTCAGCAATGCCAATATCTTCCACGGCCATTCTGATCAGGCGTCTTGCAAGGTAAAGAGGATCTTCCCCTCCTTCCAATATTCTTGCGAACCAATAGATAGAAGCATCAGGATCTGAACCACGTACTGATTTGTGCAGGGCAGACATAAGATTATAATGCTGATCTCCGCCTTTATCAAAAAGGGCAGCTTTTGTTTGAATGTACTCTTTAAGCTCATCAACAGTTTTGATTGTTGATTTAACTCCTTCAATATTTTCCACTAGATTTAAAAGATAGCGCCCATCGCCTTGTGCCTGAGATAATAGGTAAGCACGTGCTTCTTCATTTAAATTTAGAACGCCTTTTTTGGTTTCATAGCGTTTTAATAAAATGTCGAGCGAGTTTTCATCAAGAGGATTTAGTGTTAAAACACGCACTCGAGATAAAAGCGCTTTATTGATATAAAATGAAGGATTTTCTGCCGTTGCACCTATTAGAATGATTTTTCCGTTTTCAACAAATGGCAAAAAAGCATCTTGTTGGGCTTTATTGAATCGATGAATCTCGTCGACAAATAGAACGACTTGTTTTCCAAATAAGGGGGAGCTATCGATTTCTTGCACGATTTTTTTTATTTCTGCAACACCACTAAAAATAGCGCTCATATGCTTAAAATCTAAAGAAAAGGACTTGGCATAAAGCCTTGCAATGGATGTTTTTCCAGAACCAGGGGGGCCCCATAAAACAATGGAAAGAGGTTTTTTTGATTCTACAATTCTTGTGATGAATCCACTTGGACCCACAAGATGGTCTTGCCCAACAATTTCATTAAGTTCCTTTGGTCTTAATTGTTCTGCCAATGGCGAATTTGCATTCATTATCAAGTCCTATGGGTTTTGAAATAACTGTTTTTTCCAAAAAACAAGGAGCCAAACAAGGAGCCAAAAAACAAAGAGCCAAGAATAAACCAGCAAAAAGCAAAAAATGCATCCAATGCCGGCATTAAAAGTAAATCTGAGAAAAACCAAGCAATTGAGATGTTGGGAAATTTTGAGAAGATGAGTAATAGTAAGACTTGCAACACTGTTGAAATAGTGGCAAATAAAAAAGTCATAATCGGTAAAGTCATTAAACTGTCAGCAAAATAATTTTTCCTTTGTCCATATAAAAATGCGCTAGTGATTGTGTAGTTTAAGGCGTAGACACCAAAACGAAGAGGGGATGCAAAAATGTCAATAATCAAACCTGCCAATAGCGCAAAGTATAGGGATGAAAGAAAAGAGCTCTGATAAAATACAATAATCAAAAAAGGGGCAAAAAATGTTAGACGAAATGAGGGTAGTAGGATTTGAGAAAAGAGGGTAAAAAATAGCATCGACAAAAATGCAAATAAAAGATTTTTTCTTTTTAAATTAATAAGCCCCTCGCGATGTTAACATAGCCGGTATTGTCTTTAATACAAGTTTGATATCTAATGCAAGAGATTGTTTGTTAATGTATTCTTCATCAAGTGAAACTCTTACATCATAGCTTGTATTGCTTCTTCCTGATACTTGCCAAAGGCCAGTAAGACCGGGACGAATAGAAAGAACAAAAGCCGCTTTGTCGCCATAATATTTTACGATTTCATCTTGAATGACAGGTCTTGGACCGACAACGCTTAAATCACCTTTTAAAACATTCCAAAACTGAGGAAATTCATCCAAGGAAGTTTTTCTTAAGAAAGAACCTATTGGAGTGATGCGAGGATCATTTTTTAATTTGAAATTTTTTTCCCATTCGTTTTTAAGTTCAGGATTGTTTTTTAAAAGTTCATGAAGTCTTTTATCTGCGTCAAAATACATGGATCTAAATTTATAACACCCAAATTTCTTTCCGCCTCGACCAATGCGACTGTGTGCGTAAACGACTGGCCCTTTTGAGGTTACAGCTACGATTAAGGCGATGATTGCAAAGACCGGCAAAAATAAAACAAGAATTGACAGGCTAAATACAATGTCAAAAATGCGTTTGATTGCACGGTGTTTAATTTTGTAATCTAATTTGGAGAAAAAGGTGTCTAAAGTATCGTGTTCTTTCATGTTAAGTTTCGTGGTTTATGTTTTACAATATTTATATTCCTTCTCTTCATTTTTTGCAATTCCCGATTTGACTTTAAAAATATTAAGTATATACTTTCAACATACATATCAATGAGAGGTCATGATTACATGAACGCAATTCAATTTAGAATGGACGCCGTTAATGAAGTATTGTTGACGCGAGGATATACTCAGTTCATAAAAGACAATAAAACCGTACCATCAATGGAAGTTGTTAAATCAAGCCACGTTACAGTAAAATTTTTAGAAGATCGCTATAATAATGCTTTGAAATCGGTAAAAAATTTTACTCTTAGAAAATGCGCACTCATTAAAGAAATTTCCTTAAATAAAGATTCATGCTTATCTGTTAATTCAGATTTATCTCTTAAACTTCCAAATGAAATTGTGCTACAAATTATTCAAAATTATCATCAGATCAATGTACAAAGCAATCTTACGTTTGAGTATTTTCATTGTCCAAGTCGTCTATTGGAATGGAAATTTTCTGATGAGGTGTTAAATTATTTTGAAATCATGGATGCTAAAAAAATGAAAGAGGGTGGAGGTCGTCGGGCAGTCATGGTTGAAAATTTAATGCTCCATGTAGCAAACGAGATCGAGAATGAAATTAAATTTTATAACCCTCCGGTTTACAAATCAATGTATCCATCGACATATAATGAAGATAAAGAACAAAACTGCATCATCTCTTAAAAAATGTAAGAAGTGAAAAATTGTAGAGGTCTAATTTTTTGAAATCTCTTGTTCTCTTTGGTAAAAAATCCAAAATCTTAAGGAGAGGGTCCCAGCATGGTTTTGGCTTGGACGATGCGATCAAATTCCTCTTCGGTCAATAATTCAAGCTCCAAACTTGCCTCTTTTAAACTCATATTATTTTGAAAGGCATGTTTGGCGATTTTAGCTGCTTTGTCATAGCCGATTACCGGGTTTAGAGCTGTGACAAGCATCAAACATTGATCGACGTAAGATTGTATTTTTGGCAGGTTAGGTTTTAGCCCAACAACAAGATGCTCTGTAAAACTTCGCATGGCTGAACTTAAAAGTGTTACAGATTGCAAGAAATTGTAAATAATTAAAGGCTTAAACACATTTAATTCAAAATTGCCTTGTGAGCCTGCCATTGTGATGGCAGTATCATTACCAATTACTTTAACCGAAACCATGGTGATGGCTTCGCATTGCGTCGGATTGACTTTGCCCGGCATAATGGAGGAGCCCGGTTCATTTTCTGGAAGATATAACTCTGATAAACCACACCTTGGTCCTGAACCCATCCACCTGATATCGTTTGCAATTTTTATTAATGCACAGCTTAAAGTTTTTAAGGTACCACTCGCAAAAACCAAAGGTTCATGTGCAGAAAGTGCTGCAAATTTATTTTTTGCATCAACAAAAGGCTCATTTGTCATTTCTGCAATTTCTTTGGCCATGCGAGATGCAAATTCAGGGTGGGTATTTAAACCTGTTCCAACGGCGGTGCCCCCAATAGCAAGTTCGTAAAGAGCGGGTAATGATAATGTTATGAAATTTTGACAAAGATCAAGTTCTGCAACATATCCTGAAAATTCTTGCCCTAAAGTTAAAGGGGTGGCATCCATTAAATGTGTTCTACCGATTTTGATGATGGAATCAAATTCTTTGGCCTTTTCATCTAAAGCATTTCTTAAAAATTGAAGGGAGGGGAGGAGTTCTTTTACCAAGCTTAAGATTGCAGAAATATGCATGGCAGTTGGGAAGGTGTCATTTGATGATTGGCTCATATTGACATCATCGTTCGGATGGATAGGGGATTTACTTCCCAAAATACCACCTGCCATTTCTATAGCACGATTAGCAATCACTTCATTGATATTCATATTAGTTTGAGTGCCACTTCCTGTTTGCCAAACGCTAAGAGGAAAATGTGTGTCAAGTTTTCCTTTGATAACTTCATCGGATGCAGCAATAATCAGTTTTGATTTTTCATGGCTTATTTTTTTTAGATCGACATTAACTTTGGCTGCAGCTTTTTTTATGATGCCAAATGCTTTAAGTAAGCTAGCCGGCATTTTTTCATCGCCGATTTTAAAATAATGTAAAGATCTTGCAGTTTGTGCTCCGTAATAGCGATCCATTGGAACTTCAATCTCTCCCATGCTATCACTTTCTTTTCGAGTATGAACCATGAAAAACACCCCTATTATCTATTTAACATATTTCGAAATTCCATATAAATTTCAAAAGAAGTCTATTCAAATTTAACCTTACCATTTTGTTTGATTTATTTCTTAAAAAATTGAAATTTTCTATTTTAAATATGAAGCAACTTGTGCATAATCGATATGAATTATGGTACCCGACTTGGTATTAAGTGTAAGGAAAATATAAAATTATTCATGACTAATCCCGACTCAAAACAATTACGAAAGCAAATTACGGAACTTCTTACAAATCGCGCGGCTATTTCATGTTTAACCATTTTATTTTTTCAGCAGCTACTTGAGGCGTCTGCAACGCTATGGCTTATCTGGTTTATGAAAAGTGTTGTTGAAGGAAGCCCCAATATTATCTATATTATTATCTATCTTGTCACCTTAGGAGTGCATTTCATTCCAAACTGTGTTGCATCCATATTTAAAACGAAATGGAAACAGGAAGCTCAGCGCTCTTTTATCAATGCTTTTGTTTCAGCTAATCGAAATAATATAGGCGAATGGAATAATAAACTTCAGCGCTCAGAAAAACTTTCGTTATTAACTACAGAAGGGCCTGCAGCACTTCATGCTTTAATTGATTACGTCTGGGACGTTTTTACGTGGGTTTTAAGTGTTATTTTAAATATTATTTTTCTTGCAGTTGTTGTAGAGCCTTTGTTTTTAATTTCCTATTCGTTGAGCGTTATTTTTGTTGTGATGACAATGAAATGGAAAAGGCGTACCCAAAAAAACTTAACCCAAAAGGCCTTGACCGCAAGAATCAGCCTTTGTCAATCTCTTCTTTCTGCCTGGGACAATGTTCTTCTTGGAAATCATTATAATTTTAATTTGTGGAATGAAAAAACAACTGAGAGGCTCAATAGATGCCTACAAAGAAATATTGATCTTGAACGATTTGATCAAATTCTTGCTATTTTTTCTGCCCTCGTCACGGCAGTTCCTTCACTTTTTGTGGCCATCTTTTTTGTTATGCAGTACAAATCAGATCCTGTTGCGCTAGCTTCTTTTGTTGTAGTGCTGCCTATTCTTTTTACTATATTGACATACACCTACCAGACCATTTCTTTAGGGTTTAGATGGGGCCTTCATAAGGTCAAGCTGATGTCGATTTATAAAGCGATACAAGCTCACGAAGATTCACATCTAATTTTAGAGCGTAAAATCAAATGGGATAAAATTAAGGCAACGTTGGCAAGTAATAACCATCATGAGCCTATAGATGAGAATAATTTGTCTTTTGCAAATCCAAGATTTATAAAATCCCATCAGGATCTTTTAGAGCAAACTTTACAAAATGGAAGGCTAACAATTCGTGGTGAGAATGGTAGCGGTAAATCCACTGCACTTATGCTAATTAAAAATGCGTTGGCAGGTCGAGCCTTTTTCTTACCGACCCATGATCATTTAAGTTTTTATACAGAGACCAATAAATATTCGACAGGTGAGTCTCTGCGAAAGAGACTTTATGAAATTTTAGAAAAAGTAGATGTCGATGTCTTGCTTCTAGATGAATGGGATGCTAATTTAGATACCGAAAACCAAGAATCACTTTCCTTACTAATAGATAAAATTGCTGCAAAAAAATGTGTCATTGAAGTCAGACACCGTTAAAATTTAGAGAATGCTATGAAATATTGCGAATCGATCCATCTAACAAAAAGAAGACCAACAAGAGAAGTGCTTGTAGGCTCGGTAGGGATTGGAAAAAATAATCCTATTCGTATCCAATCGATGACAACAACTCCGACTCGTGATGTTGATGCAACTATCAACCAAGTCATTAAATTAGCAGATGCCGGCTGCGAAATTGCGCGCATTACCGTACAGGGCATGAAAGAGGCAGAGGCTTGCGAGCATATCAAAAATGGTTTACTACAAAAAGGGTACACCATTCCTCTTGTTGCTGATATTCATTTTTTTCCGGCGGCTGCCATGCATGCAGTGGAATTTGTAGATAAGATCAGAATTAACCCAGGCAATTATGTTGATAAACGAGCATCTTTTAAGGTTCTTGAATACACCGATGCCACATATCTTGATGAATTGAATCGGTTAGAAGAAAAATTTACTCCGTTAGTTGAAAAATGTAAGAAATTAAAAAAAGTAATTCGCATAGGAACAAATCATGGCTCTCTTTCAGATCGCGTCATGAACCGATTTGGAGATTCTCCTCAAGGAATGTGCGAATCAGCCTTAGAATTTGCAAGGGTTTGTCAGAAAAATGATTTCCATGATTTAATTTTTTCAATGAAGGCATCAAACCCGCAGGTCATGATACAGGCGTATCGTCTTCTTGCGGCAAAAATGTATGAGCTGGGGTATGATTACCCTCTACACCTAGGTGTGACTGAAGCCGGTATTGGCGTGGATGGTAGAGTGAAATCTGCAATGGGAATAGGTGCGTTACTTCTTGATGGACTAGGGGACACAATTCGCGTTTCGCTTACAGAAGATCCTTGGCATGAAATTGAACCTTGCAAACAGTTAATCTCCTTTAGTCAGAACTACTTAGGAAAAGGAATTTCATTTTTTCAAGAAAGTTTCAGGAAAATTGATGAGTTTAAAAAACGTGTCGTGACTTTTCCAAAAAATGTAGCCATGCATAAAGATGGGACTGTTGTTGTTGCGGTTGATTCATCAACCCTTTTAAAAGATGATTTTTATCAACAGCTTGGATGTGGGATTGAATTCAATCTTCCTAAAATTAAACATGGGTCTGTTGATTGCATTGTCTTAAAAGATAATCCAAACGATGCTAAATCTAAAAAGAAAATTAACGATTTAAGACAAGTGGGCATTGGTGTGATCCTTAAAGGCGATTCTCAAGATACCCTAACCCTGATGTCATTAAGTAAAGCCTTCGATGCATTTCAGCAAACAAAGAAAAAAGAGATTTTCACATTACCTGTCGCAAAGCCTGTACAAGCACCTTTGGCTATTGAAATTGAAGATGAATCGAATTGGGAACTTTTAAAGCAATTAAACCCTTCACTTATTTTTTTAAGACCAAAAGAAAATAGATTACATACCTGCAGAAAGTTCTTTGAATGGATCCAAGTCAATCAGCTGAACATTCCTGTGATTTTAAATTTTAGTTACAGTTGCAGTTTGGAAGAGTTAACGATTTTTGCAAGTGCAGAATTTGGCTCTCTTTTTTGTGATGGCCTTGGAAATGGTCTTTGCATTGAAGGAGATTATGAAATAGATGCTTTAAGAGATCTAAGCTTCAATATCTTACAAGCTGCAAGAATGAGAACATTTAAAACAGATTTTATTTCCTGCCCAAGCTGCGGAAGAACGCTTTTTGATTTACAGGATGTCACAAAGAGGATTCAAAGCCGCACGGCTCATCTTCCCGGTGTTAAAATTGCCATCATGGGATGTATTGTCAATGGTCCGGGAGAAATGGCTGATGCAGATTTTGGGTATGTCGGGTCAAAACCTGGTAAAATTGATTTATATGTGGGTAAAACTTGCGTGGAAAAAGATATCGACTTTGCCGACGCCGACGATCGCCTCATCGCACTCATCAAATCCCACGACAAGTGGATTGAGCCTGTTAATGTGTAGGTGTGTTTTTTTAACACCGAGAGCACAGAGAAAGCAAGAGAGGAAATGAGAAATTTTTAAATTTTCAAGTTACATTGAATAGTAATGGTTCTACTTCAATC
>JBBSJT010000093.1:0-8549 GCA_038257035.1 Chlamydiia bacterium | reverse complement strand
GACTCCATTTCTTGGGGCAAGTTTTTTTTCATATTGCGACCTATTACGAAAGCGAAGAAAAATGCCAATGGGCCGCTCATTTCAATTTGATGAGTAACTTCAGTTTTTCCATTTGATTCTGATAAGAAATGAGAGGTTTTGATAGAAGCAAGGGGGAGTTTTGCTTCACAAACAAACATTCTCTTAGGTTCAACAGCGGTAAGTATTGTATGAACTAATGGCCCCCCTTTTGGTTTCAAGGTTCCCTTATTGCCAACTTCAAATGGTCCATCAAGCGTGCTGAATTCAACCCCATGATCCCATGTATTCCAGTTGGTAACATCCTGCCAAACCTCCCAGATAGCAACAGGTGAGGTTGTTGTTTCGATGGTATGCTTAATGATTAACATAGTGATCCTTTAAGTGTTCACTGTATCAGCAATGAACACTTTTATCTTTTCAAATGAAAGACGCTCGCTTTATTTGCTGACCTTCAAAAATACAATCCATACTTTTATTAAAAACAAAGGTTGTTTGCAAGCGACAAGTGCCAAGAAGTTTTTTGGTTGACCGCTCTTTAAAAGTAATCGGTTGTTCAGTGACATATTCAAGGCTGCCACCATCTTTCATGATAATGGAAATTTCCCTATCATATTGCAGAGGTTTCACTTGTTCCCCGATGGAGGGTCCATATTCAGTAATGAGCAATTCATCAATTACTTCATCTGGGCCATGAACCGTAAGAAATTCTTTAGGTATTGTCCAGGTTGCAGGAACCCAGCAAAACTCTTGTTTGCCGAGTCCAAGTACTAAAAACATAATTTTTGAAACTGAAGGATCTAAACCCCAACCTTCCCTTACTTTTAAACGAGCAGCAAAATTTATTCCAATTTTGCCTGCATCGGTCTGTGAGCTGCCAAATTCGATTGGTGGGATTAATACTTTAGTGCTTTGGCTGACATGACAAAAAAGGTGATTGAGCATTTTTCCCATATGAATGCTGTTAGTTATTTCTTTTAATTCGTCATGGTCAATTTTTGTACCATCTACAATTGGGTTTTTACTTTTTGAATCATAAAGTTTAGTAGATTCCATAGATCTCCACATTTCTTCTGCGCATATTTGTGGATTTGTCAAACCCATTGGTAAGTAGGTTGCAATAAATTTTTCATCATTATTTATATTTGGTTGCAAGACAATTTTACCAAGTTGGTATGAATGTTCAGAAATGGATTCAATCACCTTAGCATCTTTTGGTAAACAAGAAAGCTCTTTTAATGCATTTACATGTTTAATTTTTAGCTCCTTAAGTGCACGTGGAGAAAGACGAGGCGAACCCTCTTGAGTTTTTTCTTCTTTGGGCTGTCCTTGTAATTGCCAGATGGATGATGCAAACGTTTTAACCGTTGTGAGTGATGTGCTTCTTTTTCCTGAGCTGCGCGATTTGGTTTTAGGGGATGCCGATCCACTATCATCTTCACTATTAGTAACAAGAATAGAGGGCGCATCTAAAATTAAATGTTTTTTAGTTTCAGGATCACTGCTTGAAAATTTTTTCTTAAAAGATTTTGTATGAGTCTCTTTTTCATCACTACTTGGAACAAGGATAGAGGATGAGTTAGTGGGTGAGACAGAAGATGAGGTGCGGGGTGAGGTAGAGGATGAGATGGAGGGTGAGGCTCGAGGTGAAGTGCGAGGTGAGGTTGGGGATGACATGTTAGGTGAGATAAGGGATGAGGTGCGGGGTGAGATAGAAATCGCTCCTGAAATTGCGTGTTTTTTTATTTCAGGATCACTACTTGAAAATTTGTTAGGGTGAGGCGGTCTTGGCTCAAAAATATCTTTAGCACAGGATCTTGTAAGCGTTTCTTTTTGAGAAAGGGCAGAAGGAGAATTGTTAGTTTTTAATCTTCTGCTGTCAGGAGAGCTTTTGATGAGTAGATTTCTACGATTATTGACCTGATCAGGCTGGTTTGAACGAGAGGGTTCCATAGTAAGTTTTTTTCTTTATAAGTATTTTGTTATTGTATTTATGAATTAAACGTTTAAGGCTTAGAATTTTTGAGAAATTCTTCAACCGAAACACCGCTGCTTTTTTGTAGGAATTGTTTCCAGACAGCCCAATCTTTATCAGAAGGATTTATTGGAGCAATATAGCGCACTAACAGCGACATTCCCTCAGAGTTTAAACCAATATAGGCAAGAAAGACATTTACAGGGGGTATTTTAGCTTCTAAGAATTGAACAGGAAATCCATTCCAATCAAGCATTCCTGTGTTTAATAACATGCCACCGACATTTTTTAAATTGCGGTTGAGTTCAACGTCGGAGGAGTCTGAAAAGCTTTTTGGTCCTGTTTGGGCGACATTATCACTCCAGCTAATTACGAAAACACCGGATGGCGGATTTGGGCAAGATTCTGGATTTTTTTTGCTTTGTTCCCAAAGATTTTCAATCGCTTCTTTTTCACCGCAACAAAATCCAGGTGATAGGCTAATTTCTTCATCCGGAATCATCGGAAGCACCACATAATGATCAGGAAAAACCATTTTGAATGGCAGCCAAGTGCCATTTGCTAGCTGTTCGCGATAATTTGGCATGGGTTCTTCTTTTTGTAAAGCATCTTCAGCATATGTACAAGTTACAATACAATTTATAGAGGCAATTAATATAATAATCCATGATTTCATGATTTTTTTCCTTTTTATAAAATGAAAGTTTACCTTATTTTTTGATTTTAAGAAAAGAAGTTTGACTTTTTTTATTTAAAAGTTATACTTAATTTTTAAAATTAATAGAAAATAAGGCTTTATATGATAACTACAAGCAATTATTCATTATTTGATACTGAAGGATTTACTTCTATTCTACCGTTTAACCAAGAAAATCCATTGAAAAATGGAGTTTTTAGCGATCATGCAGAAATTGCTTTAAAAGTTGACGATCGCGTAATTAATGTTTGGAACATTAGTAATCCTGAATACCATTGTTATTTTAAATATGGTGACAATCCTCCATTTCATCATACTGATTTATTTGTAAATAAGCCTTTTGAAGATGATCTTATGAATAAAGGGTTAAGGGATAAAATTGATGAACAAATCAATATCATTGCGACACGTTTTGTTAAAGGAGAAGTAAATGTTCAGATTATTATGGAAGGATTTGATTCTTTCTATAATGGGTTAACTGATAGAATTAAAGAGCTTGGAAGTAATAATTTTCAAATTTTTAAAAATTCCAACTTGAAAGGTAATGTTACGGGCATTTTAGTCGACACATCAAAATTTTCAATTCTTAAATCCGGTGGATCAATTGCAAACTATATTGAAACGGAAGACTTCGATAAAGAAAAACAGTTGAGAAACCCTTTTGTACACATTAAAGATAAGTCAACGGGTAAATCAATGGTTGTTGTTGGTGTGCATGTCCATGGTTGCAATAGCCAATACCCTAAAGGTGGACTTAAGGCCTTGGTGGAAGTAATTGAACAAATATTTGAGCTAAATTTTGGCAAGTCTGATGTTATAGCAGCAGGCGATTTTAACACAACGCCGATGTATGCAAGAGAAAGTATCATAGAAAAAATTAAGTATAAATCTATTTTACTAAATGCTCCATATTCAACGCATGTGAATCCTAAAAGCCAAGCTGCAAATTATGATCAGGTTGTGATCGTTCAAGGGGATGCAGCCACGAAGTATGAAATGCTGTCCGCTTCAGAAGTATCCATTGCAAGCCAAAACCTTATTACCTCTATTGAGATAAGCCGTGAGAAGTATTTACGAGATACAATTTCCTAATTTGGAGTCAGCAAACGATAACTTTAGTATCTACATATATTAAAAAAACTTAGACTCTACATTCTATAACTATTTCGATTTTTTACAGGATATGCAGGATCGCTAAAGCGGCAGGATAATATCAACCCTTAGGATATATTATAGGTTGATAATATCCTGCCGCTTTAGCGATCCTGCCGCTTTAGCGATCATGCATATCCTGTAAAAAAACGCAGATGTTTTAATAGGTACATTATTAGCATTAGAAGTTTTATTATAAGTATCGCTTATAACCTGTAAAAAATATCATTAGCTGTGTATGATTTCTGCGGCTTTTGTTTCGTGTGTTTTTGAAAAGAAGTTCATATTATGATCAAACACAAATGTTGTTTTCATCCTGCAAGTACCCAAAAGATCGTTACTAGCCCTTTCTTTAAAGGTGATTGGTTGCTCAGTAATGTAGTCAAGACCTCCATCTTTTTTTAAATAAATTGAGATCTCTCTGTTGCACTGCAAAGGTTTTAATTTTTCTGCAAACGTCGGACCATATTCTGTGATTATAAGATTATCAGTTCCGCTAACTGTATGGTATTCTGTAGGAATGGTCCAAGTTGCAGGGTGGGTATATAATTCTTGTTTGCCAAGTCCTAACATAAGCTGCATGGTTTTTGTAATTGCAGGATCCATGCCTTTATCTTCTTCAGCCTTCAATAGCTCAGCAATGCTTAATCCAATTTGACCGGCATAGTGTTGTGAGTAATCGAAGTCGACAGGGTTGATCAAAACTTGATTGCTTTTGCTGACATGTTGAAAAAATAGGTTAAGCATATTTTTCATAGAGATGCTATAATAAGCATCTTTTTCTTCATCATTCTGAAAGCACATATCCCTTGTATCATCATCCAAAACACCAAAAGTTCCATCAACTAAAGGTTTTAGAGATGCATGATGAAAGAGTTTAGTGCATCCCATTGATCGCCACATCTCTTCACCACAAACTTTTGGATTGGTAATGCCGTATTGAATAAAGTTTTCAACTTGGTTGAGATCATTTTCAGTCTGCAGAATTATTTTTCCTAGTTCAAAAGAGAGTAGACGATTGGCGTCAGGATTTTTATCTGGTAACCCATTTTTCTTTAGAGCATCAATAATTTTAAGTTTTTCATTATTTGAAAAAAGATCTCGAGGAGACAGCTGCTTACTTTTGCGCGGCGATAAACGCTCAAACATATTCTTTGATTTGGTTTTTTCAATTTTTTCTTCTGTTTGAGGAAAGGCTGCAGATGCAGCTGTTTTAACTGATTTAATTTCAGACAATGAAACACTTCTTTTTCTGAGGGTTCCTTGGTGCGATCGACTTTTAACAGGGACTAAATTATCGTCATATTTATTTAATGCGTTTGTGGGCTCTTTTAAGTCGTTGGTCCAACTCACTACTTTTTTAAGGGGTTTCTCGGAAGAAGAAAGATCATCACTACTGGAAAATGATGTCGTGGGATTAATTATAGTTTTTTCTTCAACGAAAATGTCGTTTGAACGTGGCCTTACAAGTTGATCATTTTCCTTTTCTAATTGAACATTTTCATTAAAAAAATTACTGGAAAGGATAGATCGGGAGTTATAGTTCCTTGATCTTTTTCTACCGGGAGATATTTGGTTACGATCGATCTGATCAGAATAGATTTTAGAAAAGTTCAACGGTTCAAGTTGCATAATGATTCTTTAATTTTTATTATATTAAGGAGTTTATATGTTTAAAACTTAATGCAGGAGTGTTCCTACGGATAACATAAATATCTGTTTATAATTATTGTTGTTCGATAAATAATATACCATCTTTTTCAATTGAAAACAAGATTCTTTAAATTCAAACCACACATGCTATTGAAAATGGGGATGGATATTTCTTTAAAGAAAATTTGACTTGAATGATCTGCATATGATAGAAAAAATATTTTAAAAATATGAGGAGCTGTCATGGAATTTAACGGTATATCAATCGGAAGTCTAGTAACTGCAAATGAAAGCCAATTTGTTTCACTCTTTCAATCTCGCACACAAAATGCTCAAGAAGAGTTTGTGAATAACTTTAAAAGTTTACAACAAAGTGCGATTGAGGAAACTGAGGTGCTTAAGGAATTATCTATTAAACCAAGTGAAGTGAAAGATAGACTTGATAGAATTGTTGATAAAACTAAAAATGTTTATCAGTTAAGCCTCATTAATAATGTAAAATTGTCTTCAACCAAATATGGAACATCTTACGTAGATGTTGTTGAAAAGGGGTTGTTTAGAGTGACAGGGTTTAATTATTTTGCCAAGTCGCCGCTCTCATGCAATATCTGCGAATATGCTATTTTTGGCGCAGCAACCTTCCAAATTAAAAACTTGCATAAAGAAGAAAGCATTTTTATTTCGGAATTAGAACTGCATAAAATTAAAGTACATGAATATTATTCCGGAGAAGCGATGAAAATTTGCAAAGTTTTGAATTTCATCAAATAGTTTTGACGTGAATGCCTTAGCATGATAAAAACACTTTAATTTCATTAAATTTAGGAGTTATCATTGGAATTTAACACTTCGCCGTTAGGTAGCCTCTTAACGGCCACTGAGGCCCAATTTGTTTCCCTTTACCAACAGCGCACAATGAATAATCAAAATGAATTCGTGGAGTCGTACAAAAATATACAAATTGAAGCCCTTACAGATTTTGAGGAAGTTCGTAAATATGCCATTAGACCAAGGGATGTAGGAAGTAAAATTAATAAAATAGTTAGAGTTGCAAAAAATGCCTATCTAAGTAGTTTTTGTAATACCACTAATTTATCTTACGTGCGTGATGAAGAGAAATATTTTAGGGTTTTCGTGAATGAACCCAAAAAAAATCGATCGACATGCATGTTCTGCTCTCACACAATTTTAGAGGAAACAACATTTGAAATTCAAAATATTCATAATCAAGTAAAAATTAAACTTTCCGAATTAGAAATCCACGAAATTAAAAGCCATGAATATTTTTCACAAGATGCATTAACAATTTGCAATGCATTTTTAGGTTAAGTGTTTTAAGGTTCAAAATTATTAAAATCATTAAAATTAAGGAGCTAATATGGAACTTAACGGTTTTCAATTTGGAAGTCTTTTAACGGCAAGTGAAGAACAATTTATATCACTTTATCAATACCGGACACAAAATGATCAAGAAGAGTTTGTTGAAAGTTATAAATCTTTACAAGAAGAGGCAGTTAAAGAAGATGAAAAATTAAAAGAAATGGGTGTTACAACACAACAGGTGGAAGAAAAACTTTTAAAAATTATTGAAACGACTAAAAATCTCTATGAATCCAGTGTTAAAAATAATATTCAATTACCCACAGAACAATACAGGGGCAAATTTATAGACGTTATCGAAGGGGGGTTGTTTAGAGTATCCGGATTTGAATACTATGCAAAGACCGGTCCTTGGTGTCAAATTTGCACATATATGCTTTCAGGCGCATCAACCTATCAAATTGAAAATTTGGCTACTAAGAAAAAAATTTCAGTATCAGACCTTGATTTGCATAATATTAAAAACCATCAGTATTATTCCGGTAAATTAATAAATATCCACAACGTTCTCGATAATACCCCCACGAAATAAAATTAAGCTTGATTTGGAATTTTGCTAATTTGGAGTGCTGTGACCTGTCACAGCTTTGTTGCTCAAATCGACTTGGGCGATTTGCAAGCCCGATTTATCAGGCTTTAAACTTTTCTTGTCGATCTAGCAGCCTGCCAGGTCAGGCTGAAAACAAAGCTGTGACAGGTCACAGCACTCCAAATTAGCAAAATATATTTCGTTTGGGTAAAGAGAGGTTTATTTCTACTTACAAATCAAAGTACGTGCTGTTCGGTAGGTAAACCTTCCGGATCCATTCCATTCATTATCGCTGAGGCAACTGATGCGAATAAAGGGTAAATTTTCTGCAACGGTCGCATGAATGAAACGATCATTCCCCAAATACATTCCCACATGACGAATCTTATCTTCTGCCAACCCAAAAAATATAAGATCACCTGAATTAAGCGCATCAAATGCAACGTTCATAAAACCGGCAAAATGCATCTGATCTTTTGAATCGCGCGGTAAATAAATCCCCATTTGACGGTATAGCATTTGAATAAAACCAGAACAATCATACCCAAAGCTTGATCTACCGCCCCAAGTGTAGGGTAAGCCTAAAAATTGCAAGCTTAAGTCACACATTTGATCACGATTTAAAAGTGTGGAATTTAAAGTAACATCACCGCGTTGAATAAATCCCTCACGGCCATCAACGAGTAAAACCTTAATCCAACGGCTAAAGGGATCGTTTTTTTCTTCTATCACTTCTAGTCGACTATCAAAAGGAAGTGTTAGAATGGGGCCATAAACGGTGTCCTGGACACCATAAAGATGTGCTGCACAGCGATTGACTTTTGCAGTCAATGTGGATGGGTTTGATAAAAATGGCTCTTTTATTTGACAAAGCGCATCTTTTTTTATCCAGCCTTGGTAAAGGTCGCTAACAGTTTCAATTTTCACAAAGTTGTCTGTTTCCTCAACAATCTTTACTTCTTCAGAATAATAACTTTGAGAAACAATCTCAGAGTCTTGTTTAGGTAACTCTCGCATTTCTATAACAGGAGACGCTGTATAATAAAATAAAGAAATCTTTGTAATTATTAAGTTTGTCATACTGTTTACCTATTTTGAGTTGTTCGTCAGTTCTTTGCTAAGGTCCGGTGGACCTCTCTCTTTGT
>JBBSJT010000092.1:0-8627 GCA_038257035.1 Chlamydiia bacterium | reverse complement strand
GCCTGATCCTGCCGCGAAGCGATCCTGCATATCCTGTAAAAAATCGAAGGTGTTATAGATTGTAGAGGTTTAATTTTTTTTCAGATTGAAGTATAACGTGTATATAATACTCCCACTTCATTGAAAGGGCAAGTGAGACGTTGTTTGCCTCTCTTGCTCTCTCATTGCTCCTCGGTGTTCTCTCGTGTTAAAAAAAACGTGTGAACCCTTATTGTTTGGCTTCGACGAGTTTGTCCCAGTAGGAGCGTCTGCCGGATGAAAGATACGATCTGATCGTATTAAAGTCAGGGGAGCTTCTTGGATATTCAGTATCAATAAAAGCAAAAGTGCCTTTCTTTGTTTGAGGAATATTTGAGGCACGGTAACTTCTTCCACCCACCTGTTTGATAATTTTATAAAGCTCTTCTAAATGCTTTTTACTAATTTCTGTTTTCCAAGCGTTAAGATTTGCTTGTTTTGAAGTCAAATTCATATCTTCTACAAGTAACACCATAATTTTTCTTTCATTGGTAACATTTGAATTTTCAGGATATGGAAAAATAGGAAGCGGATAGATCCATTTTTTCGGGGCGACAAAGTACTTAATTTTATGTTGGCTAATGGCATCTTGAATTTTCTTAACCCCCTCACAACGATTGACAAACCAATGCCAATCGGGTTTCCCGTTTTTTTGGCGCATTTCCACATCTGTTACGATTTTAAGAAGATATCCGTTTAATTTTGGATGACTAACTACTCTAATAAAGCTTCTTGGTTGCTTATATTTGATTTTAAAACCCGCACTCTCAAGAGATTCATCATCAAAACTTGCTCTTGAAGAGTGAAATATTTTATCAAGTCTTGCCTTTGCCGGATGATCTTCAGGAAGCAGAAAAGGCCGCATTTTCTCTCTTGCTTCCGGTAACATGTATGGATTTGTTTCAAAATCATTATAATCAGCTAAAAGGGCTGTAGTTAAAGTAATCAGGCATCCTAAAAAAAAAACGAGGTGTCTCATGTATAAAAGTCCTTTATGACTATTGTTTTATTACTGGTTTTTGGTTTTCAGCGTTTGGTTTTGTAAAATCTTTCATCAGTTCGGAATTCAAGATCATTGTTTTTTGTACAAACTCATTTTGAGAAAGAGTTCCTATTCTAATTTCATTTAGTCCATTAACTTTAATGGTTATAGTCAAATCTTTAAGATCTTTATTTGGTTCATCAGAAATAGCTTTTAAATAATCCGTATACAACTTGACATGCTTTTCTTGAATATTTGGGAAACTTTCCCCTTCCTTCATAAGATAAGGTAAAATCTTTTCAGCTTTCTTTAAATAATTAAATAAATCTTGAAAAAATTCCTGATAATTAAGCAATTCTATCTTAGTAGTTGAAACAACCATCTCAGGTTGTTTAAAGTTAAAAAGACTATTTGATTTCATACCATAAAGAGCGCTGTAAAAATCGAGTCGATTGATAGTTAGCGTGGAATCATCGCTAAGATCAACTGGATTTCTGGCATCAAAAAAAGCATCTACATCAAATACAATTTTTCCAAAAGTGTCCAATTGTGGAACTAATCCCTTAACAAGTGGGCATACATCTGTTGAGTTTGGTTCAACATTTTTTGTACAAATAGGTAAATTATTTAAAAATTCTTCCCATTGAACTTTAAAAGCTGCAAACTGTTCTTTTGATGTTTCTTGAGTTCCTAATAAATTTAATTGAAATCTTTTAGCTTCCTTTACATCTTTAAAGGAAAATAAACCTTTATGAAAATATGTGCCAAAATCGTTTTTGATGTCAACTTTCTTTAAATCGAAATTAAATGGGGGAAGATCATTTAGGGATGCGATTTTACCTAGATCTTCAAATTCATTAAAGGGCGCAGTTAATTCCATATCAAAGGAAATATCTGTTTTTCCAGGTTTTGGCATCGATAACATCATCGAAATTTCTTTTAAAGACCTTGTATTTCCGGGGCTGTATGCATCACTGCCGACAATTAAGGTATCAATATTTAAGCCTTTAACATCACCTTCAAATTTAATGAAGGATAATTCTCCTTCTGTATCTTTTAGTTCATATTCAATATCTGCCTTATCCATTTCTAAAAGAGTCACAGATGGATTTTTAACATTGAATAACTTTAAATTCTTTCCTGAAAAAGAGCCGCTCTTGCCAATTAAAAATTGCTGGTCATTACTTTCTATTTCATGAAAATATGCTTTAAAAGGATTTTTTATCGCTTCAATTAAAGGCACTCCTTCAACACTAAAGCTACTTGAACTATCACCAGTCAGTATAAATTCATCTGTTGAATCACCATTCTTAACAATAATGCGAGTTTTTCCGTTGTTTTCAACAGAAAACTCTGTTCCAAATAAGTTTGAGATTAAACTTAATTTTCCATCAACAAATATCGAATCTACAGGGTCACTTTTTTCTTTAGTCGCATCTTTTTTCTTTAGTGAGGGTGATTTTATTACAGCTTGATAGTTAAATGGGTAACCACTTACATCAATCCCTTCATTTTTTAATATGTAGCCTTCCTTGTCAAAATAGGCTGTGGCTTCATCAAACTTACTAGCTACAAATTGTTTTGCTTGTCCAGCATTATAATGCCAAAGTCCTGTAAATCCTGCGAATAAAATTGCGATGAGTAAAATTAATTTTTTCATCTCAGCACCCCTTTTTTTATATTAAAATCCTTTTACCCGATTATCGCAATTTAACTTTAAAAGTCTATCTTTTATTAAAACACTTAAATTCAACAACATGACTGTGAAACCATATTATTATGCTATGTAAGTCTAGTTGGGTGGGTCATCAAAATGGATTATTTTTGAGCAGATTTTTTGATAAATTTCGAGGGCCTATGTGTACACATGGCCGAGGGATTTAGCAAGAAAGATGCCAAAAAGAAACATTTTGAAATCGGATATGTAAATCTAGATCGTTGTAGAGGCATGGACGCTTGCCTTGTAGAGTATCCTGATCATAGCCGCTGTAGATGTCGTGGATGATGACGTTTCTGTTATCTACCGTAAACTTCAAGCGCCAAGTTTTGTAGGCAATTTCATAAAAATTGTCTTTCAAAAGCTTAATTCTGTTTTGCTTTTTGGGAAACGGAGAAGTAAGAAGTCTCGGGGAAATATTTTCCACAAGAGAAACATTACAATTTTCGAGGTAAGTTTTTTTTAATAAAGCTTGTTCCTCAAAGTGTAATGTAAATAAAGGCTCATCATTTAGCTCTTCTAACCAGCCTTGTTTTGCCTCAGGGAAGCAATCTGCATAAACAACGTAGGGCTTAATATCAAAAATAGGCGTACCATCAAGCAAATCATGATTCTTGACGCTTAGGGTTAATCCCTCAATACCGACCAATTGTAAACAGGAAAGCCCTAAAAAATTGGGTCTATGAGGTGATCTTGTGGCAAAAACTCCCCTTTTTTTATCCCCTCTTGGGGGCATTACTTTTGGCTTCCAAGTTTTGTTTCGGGAAAATTGATAAATGACAAAAATGCGATCAAAACCGTCTAAATCAGCTAAAGCTTCTTCAAAATTTGAATTTTTATTGAGGATAATTTTCCCATGGTTTCCCTTAATGACACCAGGCTGCCGTGAAACCGCATACTTTTCATCCTCAGTTGCTTGAAAAAAACCAATCGGTTCTATTTTAACCATTTTTATCACTTTTTATAAGTTGGCACGTTTAATGCATGCATAGTGTTAGCCATAGGAGGTTATTCTATGAATACAATTACAAAAAAAATAAGTGTCTATGTTGTAATGCTTTTTTTATCAATGCCTTTAATCGGGTATAGTGTAACGCAAAATGCTGTATTAGAACAACCTGTATCTGAACAGCAAACTGAAAAAAAAGTTGTTAGAGCAGCATTGGACATAGGCTCCGGTGCCACCAAATTAAAAGTTGCAGAAATTAATTTAACCACCAATAAAATTGATCAGGTGTTGGCAGTTGAAAACTATTCTGTACAGTATCAAGATGCTTTGGAGGCCTCACCTGATAAATTATTTAGCGAAGAAGTGATGCAAGATGGAATTAATGCTCTTTTAAAAGCAAAAGCTGTCGCGGATAGCTTCGGTGCTGAAAAAATTGTGGGAGTTGCAACAGCCTCTTTTAGGAATGGGAAGAACGCGGAAGAATTTATTGAGCGGATTTACAAAGAAACAGGCATTCAAATTTATATTATTGACCAGGAGTTGGAAGGAATTTTAAATTTTGAGGCTGCCACAGAAAAAGTTTCTTTTCCGGTGCAAGATTTAATTGTTTGGGACATTGGTGGTGGTAGCTACCAATTTACGACGTTGGATAAAGATGGAAAAATTGTTGTTCATCGCGGTTCTGAGGCTTCAGTGCCTTTTAAAAACCATGTGATCACACACATCAAACGACAAGATATTTCATCTGTTAAATCACCAAACCCAATTTCATCTAGGGAATTGTCTTTAACAGAAAATCGTGCACAAGAAATTGCTGAAAGAGTAGATGCTCTGTTCAGAGAAAAAATTCAAAATCCTCAAACAAAGGTTGTAGGTGTTGGTAACATCTTTGCCTATAACATTCACCCGATTGTTTGTGCGCAATCCCCTTATAGCCAAGAACAGCTCAATATGGGATTGCAAAATCTTGTCGATAAAACCGATGCCCAAGTTGGTGGTGGAGATTACGCTAACGTATTCATCACAAACCCGATCTTGGTTAGTGGGTTTATGAAATCCCTTGGCATTGATCAGGTCTATATTGAAGATATTAATAATGCGGATGGGGCATTGCTATACCCTAAGTTTTGGGAAACAAAATAGCATTTTTTACCGTCTTTGTTGGATTTTTTTACCGCGAAGAGCGCGAAGAAGCGCGCTGAAGCGCGGGAAGAAACGCGAAGAAGCGCGCTAAAGCGCGAAGAACAAAAAGAAGTATTAACCTTTATTCCCATTTGCAATTTTCAAATGGGATGAATTGTAAAATTGTTTTTTCATAAACAATTTTTACATAAGAGACTTATATAATAGCTTTTAGACAATCTTCTTATCGCGCTACAGCGCGCTTCTTCGCGTTTCTTCCCGCAGCATAAGCTGCGCTTCTTCGCGGCTCTTCGCGGTAAAAAGATCTTCACTAACGCTATAATCTTTTCTTTTCGATCTTCCCGGTGAAAAAATGCATACTCTAACGATGTTGCCAGCCTAGAAGGGTGAAAAAAAGGATATACGGGATTTTCAAAATCTGCTAATGTCGCAATAAAAAAAGGTGTAAGCCATTTGAATTCCCATATTTTGTCCTTAAGTGCTGTCACTCCAAAAGGCATCTTTTCCCAAAAAAATATCGCAAGCGTCTTTAGCGAGGCTCTTCAACTAGGGGAAGAAGATTCAAGAAAACTACATTTGATTTTTAAAAATTCTAAAATTGAAAAACGTCATAGCGTCATAGCCAATTCTGAAGACAAATTTTTTAAAGAAGGACTTTTTGGTAATAATTTTCCTAATCAAATTCCCTGCACCCATAAACGCAATCAACTTTATCGCATTGAAGCACCAAAGCTTTGCTTAAAGGCAGCATCAGAAGCACTTCTACAATGGGGTCAGGATCCATCAAAAATTACTCATGTCATCTCAGTCTCATGTACCGGTATGTATGCACCGGGGCTTGAATTTGGCCTAATTAAAAGCTTAAAGCTTAACGCTAGCGTACAACGCCTTGGAATTAATTTTATGGGCTGTTTTGGCGCTTTTAAAGGGCTTGCCATAGCAAAAGCGCTTGCAATGGAAAACAAAAACGCTCGGGTACTGCTCGTTTGTACAGAACTTTGCTCTCTACATTTTCAAAACGATAAAACAGTTGAAGCCTTTGTTGCCAATGCTCTTTTTGCAGACGGTGCCGCAGCGGCCATAATTGGCTGTGATGTAAAAAAAGAAGAAAATTCACTTTTTGAGATTCAAAAAAACCAGTCGTTTGCATTAGATAATTCCGAAGATCAAATGAGCTGGGAGATTGCCAATAGCGGCATGTTGATGAAGCTTTCTGCAAAGGTGCCACAACTGATTGATGCACATATTGAAAATTTTTCCAACACCCTTCTTAATAGATCTATTCCTTTTTCAAGCTGCACATGGGCTATTCATCCAGGCGGAAAAGCCATTGTTGAAGCAATTGAAAAACGGTGCGCTCTTACAAAAAACCAGACAGCCAATGCATGGGATGTGTTAAAAAACTTTGGAAATATGTCCAGTGCTACATTTCTTTTTATATTAAAAGAGCTATCTAAAAAAAAACCGCTGCATGAGCATGTGATCGGTCTTGGTTTTGGTCCGGGGCTTTCTATTGAAGGCATTTTATTAAAGGCTAATCATGAAAAAGCGATCATATGAAAAAGAATTGATTGATCTTGGATCTGATTTTTACACAAAAGATGAGTATGATGACTGCTTAAAACAATTAGGGCGTGTTGGCAAGTTACTTTTGGGCAATCGTGCGGCACTTCATGCCTTTGATCAATTAAAGAAAGCTCCAAAATCCATTCTAGATGTGGGCTGTGGGGGTGGAAGCTTTACAAGATTGCTTGCTTTAAAATACCCAAAAGCTGCTGTTACCGGTATCGATTTTTCACCTTCTGCTATTTGCTATGCAAATAATCAACTTGCAAACAAGCCAATAAAAAATTTAAAATTTGAAGTGCCATCAACATTGGAGCTTGAAAAACCTCCAAAAAGCGTTGAAGTGATAACAACAACGCTTGTTTGTCATCATATGAATGATGAGCAATTAATTGACTTTTTAAAAAGAGCAAAATTAATAGCTGTTAAAAGCATTATTATTAATGACTTACACAGGCATCCACTTGCCTACTTAAGTTACTTAGTTATAGCCCCTTTTGCTTTTCGAAATAGGTTGATCACTCACGACGGTCTTCTTTCCATAAGAAGAAGTTTTATAAAAAAAGAGTGGATAAACTACCTTGAAAAAGCCGGTATTGAAAATTACACAATTAAATGGAAATTCCCTTTTAGATGGATCATAACAATCAAACCATAGATTTTTTAATTATAGGCGGAGGTATAGCAGGCTTAAGCGTTGTCAACCGTCTTGTCGATTTGGCAGAAACTCCCGTCTTAATAGAGGCCTCTGACTACCCATCCCATAAAATTTGTGGTGAGTTTTTATCTCCTGAAAGTTTACCTTATTTAGAAGATTGGGATATTATTCCTGAAAACAAAATTACAAAAACAACTTTTTTTAACGAAAATAGAGTTTTTGATTTCACCTTTCCAAAAGAAGCTGGAAGCATGTCGCGCTATGAGTTGGACAAACAACTTTGCGACCGTGCAAAAAAAAACGGGGCGACAATTATAACCAATATGAAGGTTGTTGCACTAACCGCGGAAGTTAATAGTCCAACAACACTCTATGAAGCCAAATTGTCAGACGGAACGCTGCTTTATGCAAGAAATGTCTTTGTTGGTGGTGGTAGATTTTTCGATGTGTCTTTAAATTCTATAAAACCAAAAATGCCCTACTTCGGCTTTAAAGCACATTTTTCAGGTATTGATTCTAAAGAAACTCTTGAGATGTACGCGGTTGAAAATGGCTATCTTGGGATCTCTCCCATTGGAAAAAATATAGTAAATGTTGCCTGCCTTGCAAAAGTAACGACAAAAATTACAGATCCTGAAAAATTCATTGAAGATTTTTTAAAAAAACCTGGCGCAAAATTTGTAAAAGATAAATTAAAAAATTGTAAAATGCTTTTTGATCAATGGCTATTTACGGAAGCGCCGGAATTTGAAGCAAAAGCCAACCCTCACTTAAAAAACATTTACTTTATAGGCGATGCTGCCGGCAGTATTGCACCGGCCACCGGTAACGGTCTTGGAATGGCGATTACTTCAGGATATATGGCAGCAGATTATGCCGTTTCTGAAGATTCGCTTTTGTTTCATAAAGCGTGGAAAAAAAGATATGGATCTAGAATTAAAAAAGGCAAGCTTCTGCATCAAGTGATGATGAACAAAATTTTAACTAAAGCCTCTTTTTTTATTTGCAAACATGCGCCTTTTGTACCTAAGATCATATTTTCATCAACACGCGAGGATTAATCGATGTTTATTTCATACAATAAAGTTCGCATGAATGATACTGATGTTGCGGGAATTCTTTACTTTGCTAATCAATTTCGATTTGTCCATGATGCTTGGGAGGATCTTGTTGAATTGGAAAACATGAGTTTCCAGCAGATTTTTTTTAATGAAGATTTCTTATTTGTCATCGTTCATGTTGAGGCCGATTATTTGACTCCCCTAATGATTGCTGATAAATTGGAAGTAACAGTTGTTACTGAAAACATCGGAAACACCTCATTTACAATGAGTTACAAAATTTACATAGAAAATGGGGCCACTAAAGAGCTTACATTAGCGGGAACCGCAAAAACAACGCATGTAACAGTTGATAAGGCCACAAGAACAAAGGTTGCTATCCCCGATCACTTAAAGGCAATCCTCCAAAAATACATGTTCTAACTAGCTAAGCGATTAAATTATGAGTGCATAAAAAAGAATTTTTCTATTACGTTATTTTATAAAAACTAATATAAAAGTAAAATTTGGAGTGCTGTAACTCTGTTACAGCT
>JBBSJT010000091.1:0-8679 GCA_038257035.1 Chlamydiia bacterium | reverse complement strand
ATTTCAATCAATTTTTTGGTTTGATTAATGATGGCAGAAGATAATTGGATTAAAAGCTCTTCTTTGCAATTCAATTTAAAATTAATTTTTTCCAATTCATTTAAATTATCTAAACCCAAATTGATGGCATTTTGTGACCCTCTAAAATTCATCATTCCATTTGAAAAAATTGAGCCAAGGCCCGACGCCAACTCCATCAATTCTTTAATTTTCTCAGTTTCATTTTCACTTATTGTCTCGCCTTTTGCTAATTTTTGAATGTTAAATAAACATTCATTAAAATCAGCTTCGGCAGCTAAAGCAAACTTTTGGCTTGTCTCAAAATAATCAATTGAATTTTGCATATGTTCAATAGCTAACTCTTTAAGTTGATCGATCTCAGTCTTGTATCTCTTGAAACTTTCATCCCCATCTGTAATGATTAGGTTAATTTTTTCAAAAACAGTTTCGATGTTACTAATTTTAAGTTTGGTATTTTCGATCTGCTCTTTTATGCCAAAAAGCGCCTGTTTGCTTTGCTTGCCAAGTTGTCCAATCACTTTAAAATCTGATTTGATATTTTTAAAGATGGCTTCTAAATTGCTATTGGATTCCATTTGGTAAAAATTGTAAAGACCCTTAATTCCGGAAAAAAAGGGCATAATTGCTAATGCATTGCCGGCAAGAACACCTGCTAAGCCAGATAAAAAAGCGTATCCTGCGTTGGTAATATTGCAGGGATTTTTTTGAATTTTTGATATTACATTAGAAATGCTGTTTAATTGTAAGCTCACACGATCTGTAAATTCTTTAGAAAAAAATTTTAAAGGGTCGGATAACTGTTCTGCAGTACTTGCTAAACCTATATCTAAAGCACTATCTTTATTTAAGCCTAATTCTGAAATGCTATTAAAAAGATCCTCTGAGGTCATTTTTTTTGCAATGTAGCTTTCCTTCAAGACTTGCAATGTGCTTTGATCAACTTTTTCAAGAAATCCTGAAGCAATTAGACTGTTACCAAGCGAACTTGAAGTGAAAAGATTTGTCGGTTCTTCAATTTTGGGCTGAACATTTTCAGGTTCATCAAATTTGGTCTGAACAATAGCAGGTTCATTAGTTTTGAGCTGTTCGGGTTCATTTTTAGTTTCAACAATCTTATGCTTTTTTACTATGCTTTTGTATTTTTTTGAAATTACATTTGAGTTTTTAACATCAGGCTTTACTCCAAGAGTAACTTCAATTTTTGGAGAATGAGGTACCTCTTGAGTGACATACAAATACTTATAAGCGATAAAAATAACTGCAGCAATAATGACAATAGCTGCAACAGTAACAGGAATGGGATTTGCTTGAATCAGAATAACGGCTCGTCCTGCCAATTGGCCAACATTGAGTTGACGCACTTCTACTGCGGCTTTTTTTATGCTGTTTAATATATTTGCGCTTGACTGCATTTAACCCTCTATTCTATTAATTATTATAATTTAACATTAACTTTACCAATAACTTAATAAAAAATCAACAGTTTTAATTATTAAGATTTTGTAAAGAAGCTTTCTCAATTTTTTCTAGTGCCAAATAAGCAAGTTTTTGCTAAATTTGAGATTACTTATAACAATTTTAGAGTATTTTATGATTGGACGTAACGATTTTTGCTGGTGTGGAAGTAAAGTTAAATGGAAAAAATGTCACTTTCCTGACGAGGGTAATTCTTCCAACAAATTTGATAAACTGAAAAAAGAGTATTTTCAAAAGTATCAAATTATTTTAAAAACCGAAAAAGAAATTGATGGTATTTCGGAAGCATCAAAGCTTGCCTCAAAAATTCTTGAAGAGCTTTGCTCCTTTGCAAAAGCCGGCGTGACAACAGAAGAAATTAACCAATTGGCAAATAAACTACACGCCGAAGTCGGTGCTATTGCCGCTCCCCTAAATTATGGACACCCCCCTTTTCCAAAAAGCATTTGCACATCGCTTAATGAAGTGATTTGTCATGGAATTCCATCAAATCGCGTTTTAGTTGAAGGTGATATTTTAAATATTGATGTAACAAGTATTTTAAATGGTTATTTTGGGGATTGCAGCAAAATGGTGGTCATTGGAAAAACAACAGAAGAAAGGCAACTTGTTGTAGATGTTTCTTACGAATGCTTGATGCGCTCCATCGCCATTTTAAAACCCGGCATTCCCGTTTCTGCAATTGGTGATGTTATCGAGGAATATGCGCATTCAAAGGGCTGTTCAGTGGTGAATCAATTCGTTGGTCATGGTGTGGGCATTGATTTTCACGAAAATCCTCAAATTCCTCATTCAAAAAATAATGTCGGGATTCTTCTTGCCCCCGGTATGACTTTTACGATCGAGCCGATGATTAATGCAGGTGTAAGAGGGGCAATTATTGATCCGCTAGATAAATGGACTGCTAAAACTAAGGATGGAAGAGCAAGCGGTCAGTGGGAACATACAATTCTTATCACCGAAACGGGCCATCAAGTTCTAACAAATTGGACAAGATAAAAAAAAAGTTCAAGTGGTTCATAACCGCTTGAACTTTTTTTAAGAAATGAATCTATACTTTATTTTTTGGCTTTAATTTGTGTTCTAAGAGATGCGATCATTTTTAAGAATTTTATATTCCGAGTAATCTCTTTTGCAAAATTAACATAATCTAGTTTCAATTCATTTTTAATAATTTCATTTTCGCTTTTGTAATATTCTTTTTCAATTTCAAGAATTTCTTTTTCTTTTACAAGAACAGTTATTTTCTTATTTTCTTTTTTTAAATCATTTACTGCCATTTCTGTATTATCTGTTGCTACCTCTAATGATCTATTAAGAGAAGCATTGTCAGCTTTTAATTGCTGATGATATTGGTAATGCTTGTAAGTTGCAAAAACCACTAAAGAAACTACGATTACAGCTGCAACAACAGCAGCAGTTGCCAAAGGATTTGCTGAAATGACTGTCACGACTTTTCCAAGAAATACACCGGCTTGGGGAATAACTTTAGAAGCGGTTTTTTGCATGCAATGTAGGGTATTTTTACAACCTTGAACTGAAAATGAACTCATTTGATCTCCTTATCGATTGATATCAATCTTTTTTGTTTAAATTTTTAATTTATATTAACCATATTAACTTAAACAATCAATTAACGCAATAACAAAATACATAAAACGAGTTAAGTAAATGTGTAAACTCAATTCAAAGGTAGGACAAGAAAAAAAAAGAGCTAAGTGTCAAACAACCACTTAGCTCTTTTTTTTATCTTATCCATCTGATCAGCTGCTATTAGTTCTACAGCTTATTGACCCAATTTTCTATTTTTTGTAAGTTGATTTATTTCATTTTGCTTTTCAATTCTTAATTCTTCGGCAGTTTTTGAATCAGCATTAACTTCATTTAAATCTGCTTTAACTTTTTTCAATGCATTAGTTAGTTTTTCAATTTCACTGTTTTGACATTCAACCGCAAAGTTTCCAGTTTCAAGTGCCTTCTGTACTTTAACATTTGCTGAGTCTAATGAATTTTTAAGAGCAGCATTGTCAGCTTTTAATTGCTGATAATATTGGTAATGCTTGTAAGCTGCAAAAACCAATAGAGAAACTGTGATCACACCTGCAACAACAGCAGCAGTTGCCAAAGGATTTGCCGATATGACTGTAATGGCCTTTCCAAGAAATACACCGGCTTGAGGAATAACTTTAGAAGCATTTGCTTGCATGCTTTGTAAGGTATCTTTAAAACCTTGAACTGTTAATGAACTCATATTTTTTCTCCTTGAATGATTGATTTATCAATTTGCTTCGTTAAATTTTTTATTTATATTAATAATATTAAAATAAGCATCCAATTAAATCAACACTAATATTATATGTATAAATTAAAATATTTTTTATATTGTTAATGGCTATTTGATTTAGGCTTTAATAACGAGACAATAACAAGTGTTAATAACTTTTGATATTGTTTCTTGTGGATTGTAGCACCAGTCTGTGAAGCAGTCCTAATTCTAGATAAATGGACTGCTAAAACTAAGGATGGAAGAGCAAGTAGACATTTGAACATACCATTCTCATTAACGTAATGGACCACCTAATTCTAACAAACTTGAGAAGAGAAAAAAAAGAGCTAAAGCGGTAAATAACCACTTAGCTCTTTTCTTTAAGCATTTTATAGTTTAAAATAAGATTATTTTTTGCTTAAAAGTTGTTTTTCAAGTTCGTTTATTCTAGCAAATTTTTCAGCTACTATAGTTTCTGCAGCTTCTTTTTCCGTTTCAAGATCTTCTTCAAGCTTTTGTATTTTTTGGGCCATATCATCTTTTACTTCATTTAAATCTGCTTTAACTTGTTTCAAATCATTAGTTAGTTTTTCAATTTCACTATTTTTACATTCAACCGCAAAGTTTCCAGTTTCAAGTGCCTTTTGTACTTTAACATTTGCTGAGTCTAATGAATTTTTAAGAGCAGCATTGTCAGCTTTTAGTTGCTTGTGATGCTGGTAATGTTTGTAAGCTGCAAAGACCACAAGTGATACTGTAATCACAGCTGCAACCACAGCAACCGTTGTTAATGGATTAGCTGAAATGACTGCAACAGCCTTTCCAAGATAAATACCGGCTTGAGGAATAATTTTAGAAGCAGTTGCTTGCATGCTTTGTAAGGTATCTTTAAAACCTTGAACTGTTAATGAACTCATATTTTTCTCCTTAAATGATTGATTTATCAATTTGCTTCGTTAAATTTTTTATTTATATTAATGATAATAATCTGTGGTGTTAAATAAAGCAATAATAAATTTTTAATATAAAAAATTAAAATATTTATTATAATATTCTAATGGTAGATTTTAATTTTTAGTGAAGCAGTAGTAGTGCTAACAACTTTTGCTATTGTTTATTTTAGATTGTAGCACCACTTTGTGGTGCAGCCTTATTTCTATCTTACCGGTGCTTTCACCACCGGCTACCTATGCACCATCACTCCGTGATGAAAGATAAGGTTATTTATGTTAACCGCGGAGCGGCTTTTACATAGGTAGCGGGTGGTGAAACCGCCGGTAAGACAAAAATAAGACTGCACCGCCGAGCGGTGCTAAAATAAGACACTTCTAGGTTCGCTTCGGCAAATGCCGAAGCGAACCTAGAAGTCCTCTAGCAGCTTCTGCTATTTACTGAGGTTGGTGATGATGCTTTGGAGGGCTTTAATCTCCTCATTTAGCTCTTGGATTTTATCCTGCGATTCATTCCATATATTGAGTATATGCTGCTCCATCGAAGCGTCGGATTCGTTAAGCTGATAAAGAGATTCCTCATCATAATCGAGTTTTAATTGCATCACTTTCTCTTCAGCTCTAAAAAGCTGACGTCGTGTTTCGTTAAGGACTTCAGATTTTTGTTCGAACTGCTCTTTCAATTGGTTATATTTACCTTCAACTTTTTTATAGTTGAAATGAAGTTCTTTAAATTCGCTTGTCTCTAAAATAGATTCAGGATTTGTATTTTGATTTTCTTTAAGAGTTGCTAAAGCCTCTTCTAAAGAATTCTTAAGAACTTCATTTTTTTGGCATTCTGATTTCAAATTATTTCGTAAATCATTTTCGATGACTTGAAATGCTTGTTTTAAATTTTGGGTTTCATTTTCAAGCTCTTTAAATGATTTAAAGGTATTTTCTAGCCTCTCTTCTTTTTCTGCAACAACGGCTTTTAAAGCTTCATTTTTTTGGCACTCTGAATTCAAATCATTACGCAAATCATTTTCTATAACTTGAAATGCTTGCTTTAAATTTTCAGCTTCAGTTTCCAGAACTTTAGAGGATTCAAATTTAATCATTAGGGCATGTTCTTTTTCTGCAACTGCCTCTTTTAAAGCTTCACTCTTTTGACATTCTGATTTCAAATCATTTTCTAATTTTTGCAAAGATTGATTCAAATTTTGAAGTTTATTTTCAAGGTCATAATTCAAGTTAAGTTTATTTTGTAATGCATTTTCTTTTTCGGCAACAACAGCATTTAACGCTTCATTTTTTTCGTATTCTGACATCAAATCATTTTCTAATGTTTGCAATGCCTGTTTTAAATTTTGAGTTTCATTTTCAAGGTCTTTAAAGGAATCAAGTTTAATCTCTAGTGCATTTTCTTTTTCGGCGACAACCGCATTTAACGCTTCATTTTTTTGGTATTCTGCCTTCAAATCATTTTCTAATGTTTGCAATGCATGCTTTAAGTTTTGATTTTCAATTTCTTTGCCCTGGAAGGAATCTAGTCTTATCTGTAACTCATTATCTTTTTTAGCAATAATAGCTTTTAATTCTTCATTTTTTTCTGATTCTGATTTCAAATCATTTTCTAATCGATGCAAAGCTTCTTTAGAATTTTGAACTTCATTTTCAAGTTCCTTGAACTCAACAAGCTTATTATTTAGAGCATTTTCTTTTTGTGCAACGGTAGCCTTTAATTCTTCATTTTTTTCGCATTCAGATTTTAAATCGTTTCGTAAATTATTTTCTAACTCTTTCAATGCTTGTTTTAAATCATTGGCTTCTTTTTCAAGGTCTTTGAACTCAATAAGCTTATTTTCCAGTTCAAATTCATATTCTGAAATTGTAGCTTTTAAGGCTTCATTCTTTATGCATTCTGATTGCAAATTATTTTCTAATGCTTGCAGGGTCTCTTTTAAATTTCGCTTTTCGTCCTCTAATGCTTGAAGAGACATTTCAGAATCTTTGACTGAATTTGCCAATGCTTTTTCAAGGGCAAGTTCTTTTTCATATAAACGATTTTCAAGCTCTTGGTGTTTGGATGAAGCTTGTTCTAAAGCTTGGTTTAAAAGGTTGTTTTTAGTTTGGAGATTTTCAAAATCTGATTGTAAAGTCGGAAAATTAGCCAAGTCTTGAGTTTTTTGGTGCAAATCAATTTGAGTGCGAAAAAGACAGGTTTCAAGACGTCCTCTTTCACGCGCCAATAATTCATTGGTACTTTTTAATTCCTGAATTTCTGCATCATGCTGGCAAGGTTTAATAGAAGTATTTGAGCTTGACTGAAGTTGTATTTGCAAATCTTCAATAACCTTTTCAAGTGAGCTAATTTGCTTAATTTTCGTTGATAATTCTTTTTGAAGATTTTCATCTACTTTAATTTCGGCATTGGATTTTTCAGATAGGATTTTGATATGATTAGAGGCATCATTTAATTGCTCTTGAACAAGCGACAATTGATTCTGTTTTTGAAAAAATTCATCCAGTAATTTTTCATGCTGTTGATTTGTTTTAACCATCTCAATTTTAACATGATCAACTAATTCTTCATAGGAATGAAGTTGTTTGTTTTTAGCAGCAACATCATGCTCGAGCGCCAAAATATTATTTTCTAATCGCTTTACCTCTGAAAAATCAATGGGGGCCACTTTTGCATCTACGTCACCTTTTACATCTTGACTGAATAAAAGCTGTTCAACTTCTCTGTAGGAAAGAGCTGCAATCATGCATCCCATCACAATGGAAATATCCATCCCAATGAGCCATAAATACTCATCATTTTCGATGGTGCTTAACTGATAGAGGTAGAGCAAAAATGTGGTTCCAAGGGAAACTGCAAATCCCCGCATCTTCCATTTCCACGCAGCTAGCAGTCCGATGATTGTAATAAAAGATAATTCAATAGCTGAAGATGGCGATTTGATGAAAATAACCAGAAGAGTAAAAAGTGCGATTAAAGGTCCAATAAGGCCCCAAAACTGCACCTGAAACATGATGTTTCGTTGTGCTGTATCCACGGATGTTTCCCTTTTTAATTAATA
Organism: Chlamydiia bacterium; assembly: GCA_038257035.1. Lineage (GTDB taxonomy): Bacteria > Chlamydiota > Chlamydiia > Chlamydiales > Parachlamydiaceae > JBBSJT01. Next base: position 901 of record JBBSJT010000091.1, on the reverse strand, counting down.
AACTACAAAATAGCTTATTTGTAATATCAATTCAAGAGATGAAACACACTTATAAAATTTTTCTTAAAATTGCTAAAGCTTCTTCAATTTTCTTCTTCATCAATAATTGTTTGAGCACCCTGTATCAGGTACGAAGCTAACGCTGCATCACCCTCATACGACATCTTAACTTCCATGCCGCCATTTTTTTTTGGATGATCGCAGGTAATCAATACATAACAAGCATGATTTTCTGCTAACGTTTTTTTTATATGTTCTTGAACATCATTTTTCACGATCTACCCCCGAGCAAAAGCTAAACTTTTACGATTCAGAATTCTTTTTTAATCCAAGATACACCTTTTTTGGCCACATTACAAGATCGTCAATTATTTGAAAAGTCAATTTTTGAAATCATCTTGTCATCATTTCATAAAATGAGCTTTCATGGGCACTTGGACGCGAGTTTATAGGTTGCCTTTCAATTGGATTAACAATGTAACTATTTTCATAATTTGGAATGCATCTAAAACGCACGGTACGCGGCTCCTCGTTTTCACATAGATTTTCTTCAACAGGGTCACATACAACCACATCTTGGGCATTAATCCCATAGTTAGTTAAACACAAGCAACTTGTCACAAAATAAAATAAAATTTTCATTTTTAAATCAAAGGGTTATCCCCTTCGCTCCTTTTTTATTAGCAATTTTTAAGAAGCCTATTGCTTTTATTCACAATTTTTTATATATACTGGGGGCTAAATTGACACAAGAGTTATCTAAAATGGAACAAATTTTTGGGATAATATTACATTCAATAGGCGGTTTTTCCTCAGCAAGCTTTTATGTTCCATATAAAAGAGTTAAAAAATGGGCGTGGGGAACCTATTGGATTACTGTGGGCTTTGTGGCATGGGTCAT
>JBBSJT010000090.1:0-8943 GCA_038257035.1 Chlamydiia bacterium | reverse complement strand
TCCTCTTCACTCAAAACATCTTTAAACTCTTTTTGAGCGTTGACAGGCTTTTTAGGCTTTGCTTGGTTAGACTCTGACGAGGCAGCCACACCATCTGAACGGTTGGTATTTGCCGCAACTTTTAATGTATTATTATCTGGGTTCATAATTTCTCCTTAAGCAGAAGCTTAAAAATTTTCACTTTTTCTTAAATTGGTGATGAAAATGACATTGCCAAGTTCATCCATCTCACGACCTTCGATGATTTCCATTTCTTTTCGCATCTCTTTTTTCCAGTCCATGCGGTGAGTTTCAAGTTTATCAACTTCTTGTCTTTTACGGTTTAAATCTTCCTTAGCAAGCTGCAGATTTTTTTTGGCAGCTTCAACTTGAAGTTCCTGATCTTTTACTTTTTTATCTTCAACCAGCAATTTTTCCTGAACAAGTTTTAAATAAGCCTTCATCTGCTGAATTTTTGTCGATGTTGTTCCAAGATCCATTTCTTCACGCATTTGAAAAAGCTTTGCTCGGTAATGATTTCTTACCTTTTCTCTTTCCTGTTCTCTTTCGCGAAGTTTTTTTTCTTCGTTTTCCAATGCGATTTTCTTTTCTTTAACAACCTGTTCAGCGTTTTCCACTCGTCTTATTTTGACTTGTAGAATTTGAGCTAATGGATAAATCGCTTGTGCCATAATTTATTTTATTTAAATAAGGTTCTTAAAAGCTGTTCCGTTTCTTGGAAACTACATTTCTCATCGACCGCCTGCTTTAAAAATCTTAAGACTTTTTCGATATAATCGATGGCAAAATCGCCGGCTTTATCGGTGCCTCGTTTATATTCGCCAATCTTAATTAAAAGCTCGTTCTTCTTGTAGTTTGCAAGAACTTCCCTCAGTTTACTCACAAATTGTAAATGCTCCTTGGAAACAATCGAATTCATCACACGGCTTGCAGAAGAGAGCACATCAATTGCAGGGTAGTGAAACTGCCGTGCAAGATCGGCCGATAAAATAATATGTCCGTCCAAAATAGATCTAACTTCATCAGCAACCGGCTCATTCATGTCATCGCCTGCAACTAAAATCGTATAAAAGGCTGTGATCGACCCCACATCAGAATTTCCACTTCGCTCAAGAAGTTTTGGCAAAGTAGAAAAAACCGAAGGGGTATATCCCGCTCTTGCAGGAGGTTCCCCGGCGGCAAGACCCACTTCCCTTAACGCTCTTGCAAAACGAGTGACCGAGTCCATCATCAGGATCACAGATTTGCCCTGTGCTCTAAAATATTCGGCAATGGCTGTGCCAACATAGGCAGCGTTTAATCTTAGCTGGGAAGCTTGATCTGAGGTGGAAACAACAAGTACTGAGCGCTTCAAACCCTCAGGTCCTAAATCATGTTCAATAAAATCGCGAAGTTCTCTTCCACGTTCACCAACTAAGGCAATTACATTGATATCTGCTTGTGCATTTCTTGCAATCATACCAAGTAGTGTAGATTTACCACCGCCTGCAGCTGCAAATATACCAACCCTCTGCCCTTTCCCAACAGTCAATATACCATCTAGTGCGCGAACCCCAGTTGATAGTGGTGCAGTTATGCGCATTCTTTTGGTCGGATCAGGAGGTGCGTTAATAACGGGGTAGGTTTCTTCTAGAATGAGCGGACCTTTTGTCTCCTCATCCATCGGTTGACCTAAACCATTTAAAATACGCCCAAGAAGGTTAGGCCCTACTTGAATGTTTAGTGGAAGGTGGGTGGGAATTACTTCAGAGGAGGGTCCGATACCTTTCATTTCTCCGAGTGGTGAAAGGAAGACTTCGTCCCTTGTAAAACCTACAACTTCAGTAAGAAGAGGTTCACCTTCTCTTTTAATCAAACAGATTTCGCCGATTTTTACATGCGGAACAATTGCCTTGATCAACATACCGACAATTTCAGTAATTCTTCCATTGATGGTTGTAATTTCTAGCGAATCCAAGCCTTCAAGGATGTTATCAAAATGATCATCAAGGCTCATAAATTAAGTTCCTTTAATATTTACAAGTTACCATAAAAAACTAACCACAGAGAGCAAGAGAGGGCTAGAGAGGTTAAGAGAAGAGGAATTTGCATTCTCACTTTTCTTTGTACCTCTAGACCTTTCTTGCCCCCTGTGGCAAATACCTAATTTATACCCTTAAGCACTAGACTTGGATGTTCATGATCGTTTTAGTAGATTCAAGTGCTTTGTTAAGTAAGGCTGTGAAAAATTCGATTTCGTTTTGCACATAACCCACTTTTACCTGAATTGCCAACATGTCGGCAGGGGAAATTTGTCCTTTTACCAAAGACATTCTTTCCACATCATTACCAAGACCTTCAAGCCCGGCTTGGGCATCGGTTAGAAATCCAAGAAAACGCTCAATAGGTGTGCTTAAGTTTTTCTGGGCAACAGGTGCTACATATTCAACGCCCGCTTTATTCAGAGCAATTTTTAGACTCTCGTCTATATGGGTCAATTTACTCTGCAATAAATTTTGAACGGAGCTTTTAATTTCAAGATTTGGAGTGGCGAGTTTATTTTTTAGCTCATCCATCTGAGCAACAAGCTCTGTTGCCTGAACGGCGATATTTTTAGGATCGCTTCGCGATGCAGTGTCCACCTTATTATTGAAATTAGAAATTTCTTCCATAAGGGATGGTTTTCTTATTGCATCCACTGAGTTTGCAGGAGCATTGAACGGTTGTCTTCTTTCTTGCATCATTAAAGTATCGAAATGCTCTTTTTTAACTTCAATGAGTGCATCGGGACTGTCATGCGAAATCTCATCAACTGCTTTTCTGTCACTTGAAGAGACACTGCTGATTTTTTCTACTTTGTCTTCTGGCATATTAACTTCCTTGTTAAAGGACAACTATTAAACTTCTTCTTCTTCCACATCTTTTTGGCTTGTGAAAAAAGGAGCTTTACTTTTCTTTAAATCTTTTTCAGCCCATTCAAGGGAAATACTACCAAGGCTTTTTATCGTTTCGTCGCTTGTTTTTTCCATTGCCTCGGCGATCAGTTTTTCACCTTTTTTTCTTTTAGGCTTAGTGAGCAAAAAGCACATTCCTAAAAATGTTTGAGCCAGATAATTGTCAGGCTCTTTTTCCATGATACCTTCAAAAATTCTTGTGGCTTCTTTGACTTCAAGCTTATTTAAAGCAATGTAGCCAAGACCAATCTGTGGTGCGCTACTGGAAGGATTTAAGCTTTCCGCCGCATGGAAAATGCGCGTTGCGCTCATTTCGTCCAATTGTTTAACTGCTACAAATCCGGCTTCGATGAAAAGAGCAAAATCATCTTTGAATTGGTCGAATTTTTCTTTGTGCACCATATTAAAACCCGCTTAATAAATTTCTTGAACTATATGGACTATACGTAGTTAGCGTCTTAAAGTAAACACAATGTGTTGGAGACATCATGCTTAATTACTTCAAGATCTAAACTACGTATAGCCAAAATGCGAGATATTCTGCAATCCAATTAAATGGATTATCCTTTAATACCTTGCGCCATTCTGTTGATTGCTGAGTTTGAAGCACTGACGACACCTGTGCACATCTCAGATAACTGAGATAAGTGGTTCATCAACATTTGCATTTCAAACATATCACCAATACTTACAGAGCTTCGGTTCGCTTTAATAGACGATAGTTTCTTTTGCGCACTAGATACAGCATCTTGGATGGTTGTGAACAAAGCTTGAACTTTAAAGCCAGATTTTGGTGTAGTTCCTTGGAATACGTTGTAACTCATATACTTCCCCTTTTTTAGTTTATGTTTCTCTAAAGGAGTATAAGTTATGTGGCAGTGATCGATGCTCAGAAATTACATTTCTTGGAGTTTCCTCCTGCATAGACCGCTTCAGCACTTAGACTTTCTCTTCAAATTTAAACTTAAATAGTTTAAATTTTCCGGCGGGACTGTCTTTGATTTCAATGTAAATACGAATACTTAATTGAATAATCAAAGACAACCCTGCTAGAACATTTAAACTTTACTTAGCATTAAATCTCGACATCACTTTCAAAACCGCTGTATAGCCGTAAAGAAGTGTTCCGAGATTATCATAATCTTCTTTATTTTCCCCGTCTCTTAGGAGTTCCTTGACTTTCTGAACTTTGGCTTCAATTTCTTTTTTCAGTTCCGAATGTCTTTTAGGTGTCTTAAATTCTTTTTCGAGATCAAAAACGAAAACTTCATATTTTTTCTTCTTCTTTTGATTTTCTAGTCCAAACATGCAACACCTCGGTATAGAAATAATCTCTACTTATAATATCATTATAACATATCTCTAATTTTTATGCAACTATTCCACTCTTTACAACTTTTATCAAAGAGTTTAGCAGCGAAATTATTTGTTTTCTCCACTGTTTTCTTATCCTCTACCACCGCTTCTTTTTTCTTTTTTTCACCGCGAAGAGCGCGAAGGAGACGCGAAGAGCCGCGAAGAAGCGCGCCTTTCAAGCGCGTAAAACACATAGTTAAAGGCTTCATAATAAGCCATCTTAGTAGAGCCCTTTTCTTGTTCTCTTCGCGCTTTAAACGCGCTTCTTCGCGCTTCTTCGCGTCTTCCTTCGCGCTCTTCGCGGTGAAAAAAGGCCTAAAGAAGTGGTAGATTTCCTCCTTAGCGGTGAAATCTTTACTTATTGAAGTCGATACGATACTTGACAGCGTCTTTTTCAAGAAAAATAGCATTTGGCCTGATTGCTGTAATCAGCATGCCATCCAACATATCTCCTCGAGCTAAAACACGACCATTAATGATTACGCTTATGTTGCCTCTACCTTGTTGTGAGTGACCTGTAACTTCATAACGGTCTGATAAATTAACCATCGATTGTTCGCCTGCAAGTTCGGCAACATAGTTTCTGACTTCACGAACTCCGGAAATATCTCTGATGTTTGAAATAACAGTAGAAAAAACGTCTGTTTTTCCGGTCGGAATAAAGCCGGTTAGGGTTATTTCGCCCTGGCTCATCTGTGTTTTAACATCCCTAAAGCCATCTTGAGTGAGTATAGAGTTGACTTGTGAAATGACATCTTCTTCTACAACTACTTTCTTTTCTAAAAGGTTAATATAAGGAAAATTATTGCTAACGTAGTCCCATAGCTGTTCTGATTCTCTTCTTGTTTGCAGATACCCTGAAAGAATAAATTTACCTGGAGCCGGGGATTGTATGCTGACGCCCCTCCAGGCAGGATTTTTACTCAATGTAGGGTTGATTTCACGCCATGCAAATTCATCAATGATAACACCGGCATCATCGGTTGTTTTAATGAATTTTAATCCTTGAAGATTATATAGAAGCTGGTTTTTGTCAGTTGATGTGGAAACGTGTCCTGCAAGAAGCAATACACCTGTTGCTTTATTAAAATTGTATTTTACATTGGGAAAAGGACTAAAAGCTTTTGCAAGCATAGCTTCTGTATCAAGGAATTGTTCCTTGATAACAGGTTCTGATTTAAAAAGAGTTGTGATGGCAATGCCTGATACCACAAATAAGCCTGTAACCATTGCAGTTAAAATAAAAAAACTAAGATGATGCGTTTTTGGCTTTTTAGCATCCATTTCCAAATCATGGGCAGATTTTAAATCGGCTGCAGCTAAAGCTGCTAATTCGAATTTTTCTTTCTCTCTTGCTTCTTCATTTTTTCGGTTTGTCTCTTCCTTTTGCTGAAGCATTTTTACAATGGATGGCATAAGAGGTGAAATAACGGTTTGCATGGCACTTTCGCGATCATAAATGACAAAAGAAGTAGTTCCAACGGTCATCATGGCGCTTGGGTCAACCTGTACTTTTTCAGATATTGGCTCGCCGTTGACAAGTGTTCCATTGCGGCTTTTAAGATCTTCAATAAAAATATTATTTTCAGCATCAATGGTTAATTTCACATGCTGTCTTGAAACGCTGTTATCATTAAAAATAATGTCTGAGGCAAATGAATCGGATCCAATCACATAGCTTTTATCTGTTTGCATGGCAAATTCGGCCCCATTATTTAGGCCGCTTATCACTTTAAGAAGAAACCGTCCGGTTTCTGTATAATCAAAGTTAATATTGGCTAAATCGCTTGAAGACCCAGTGTCGCCTTCCTGAAAAATCGAATCTTCTTTTTCATATTCATCATCTTCAATTTTGTTGCCAATGACATTCTTTTCAGGCTGGATTTCACCATCAATTTCGTTATCATGATCATTTTGCTGTTGCATAGTGTGGTTTCCGTTAATCTCTTGTTTTATATTATTACCGTTGTCGCTTTCATTTTCACGCGATGCGTAAAATCTAAATGAGCCGCTTCCAATTTTTAAAAAATCGCTATCTTGTAGGAGTTGAGGATTTACAATTTCCTGATCATTAATATAGGTCTTATTTGTCTCACTTAAGTTTTCTACAATAATACCATCATCACTTTTTGTACAGAGAACATGTCTTCTTGAGACAGAAGCATCCTCAACCAATAGCTGGCAAAATTCCGGATCTCTTCCGATAATCCAACTTGTCCCATCTTCAAGCGGTAATTCCAAACCTTTTAAAGGGCCATCTTCAGCTATAAATTTTGCCGTCATAATTTAAACCTTATATTTGGTTTTAACTAGGACTTTGTGATTTTTGAGATTCATCTTCTAAAGAGATGCTTCCTACAGCTAAATAAATTTCTCGGAAGGGGTAGAAACCCCGTTCCTTCTAAATTTATTACGCTGTAATTTGCCTCTCTCTCGAATATGAACCTGAAAAATCACAAAGTCCTAGTTTAAGGATTTTATTTCATGGCTTTCGATTGGCTTTGCTCTTTCCAAAAATCAATCATATTAACAAAATCGTCAATTAGTTCCTTAAAATCCCTATATTCTATATTATAATCTACTACTTGGCTAATGGTCAATAGATTCCCTCTTTCATTGAGTCCAAGTGTTGCTCCTTTTGTTCCCTGCCCGAATAAATTGGCATTAAGCATTTCAGTGTAAAGCAGTTCTTCATTTTCCTTAGGAGCATCTGCAAATTCGCACGACAAAAAAAATCCAAAGGGGAGTAAGTTAACCGTCATGATTAACCCCTCGTCCAATGGAATTAAATAAGTACTGGAGTTTGGCCGAGCTAAAGGCCGGTCAAGCTCCAGTTCTTTCTCAAATTGCTGCATGTATTTTTCTGTTTCCGACATGAGAACCTTAGGTTTGTAGCTTAGGTTTTACCTAGCGTTGTGTGTATAACCAACGGGTTAAAACCCGTTGAACAAGCGCAGGTTAAAACCTACGCTACAAAAGCTAACTATTAGTTTCTGTTCATAGATGAAGCATTAACGTGCTCATTTGCCAATTTTTCTAGGGCCTGTATGAGTGAGTTCATGATATCGCCCCCTTTTTGCATTGAGCTACTTAGACGCTCCATGAGGCGGTTAAGATTCTCACGCATTGCGCCGGTTATTTTCTGATCGGCTTCATCCTGCGCTTTTTGTCCAGTGAGTATTGAATTTACTAGATTTTTGATGATAATACCAAGCTGTGCTGATATTTGAGACCCTGCAGTAAAAAGAGCTGTTTCCAGTTGAGATTGCGCGGTGTAATCTTGTTGTGCATTATTATAATCAGTTTGCTTCTCATGAATCTTTTCCTTATACGGTTTCGCATCCAACTCAGCTTTAGCTACTTGATCTTGTTGCGCTTTGATATCGTCTTGTAACTGTTTTCGAGGTCCGTTTTCTCCAGTTTTCGCTGAATTCTCTAATCCAAGATCACCTTTTAATTTATCTAGATCTTTTTGAGCATTTTTCACTTTGTTTGAAGCTTCAAGATCAGCCATATCAAGTTTATCGAGTTCAGCTTGTTTCTTGTTTATGCTTTCATGTTGTTCTTTAGTACGTGAACCTTTGCTTGTTTCTTGAAGCTCGTGAAGATCCTTTTGTGCTTGATTTTTATTTTTCAAAGTAGTTTCACGTGCAGAAGTTGCATCTGCTAATTTTTGATCTGCTGCATCAAATTTCGCAAGATTATCCTGTTTTGTCTTGAGCTGGGCATTAGCTGTATCTAATCTATCTAGAGTTCCAGACTCCTTGCCTGCAGCTTTGGCGTCGTCAAGGTCTGTACTTGTTTTATTCATTTTTGCTTTAGCAGCGCTAGTCAATCCTTTGACAGCTCCACCAAATTGAATTACGGCTCCTACAAGCGCGAACCCTGCGGCGACCATTTCCATGATCATCATTTTTGCTTCTTTGTCAGCTGCACTAATGATTAAATCAGCTTCGGTTCTTGCAAGGCTCATGGTAAGATCCATGCAGGAGTTTTCAAAAGCTGCCATGGCAAGATTAGATACGCGCATGATGCTATGAAGTTCTAAAAGGGCTATTTGGACTTGAACAAACGGAATCGGACCAAGAAAAGGATTTCCGCGTCCTGCTACATCTCCCGGTTTTAAAGCGGAATTAATTTGTACAGATGTGAGTGGTGGTGTCGGAAGATTAGGATTTTCTGAATCCATGTAAATGGTCATCTTGCCAAGTTTATCAAATGTAGCAGATAAAACCATGGTTGCGCCGGTGAGTTTATCAGTGAATGTAATTTTACCTTTCTTCGCTTCTTCAACTTCCCCTTTCGGGTCTATTGGAGGGTCGAGGGATATATTATAGTTATATTGGCTGTTATTATTAATTTCGCTCATAATGTTCTCCTTAATTAAAGAACTAGTCTCAAGCAACAACAACCATTTCCGTGTTGCTTTGTAAAAAATCTGTTAAACTTGAAGCGACCATTTCGAAAATTCCATTGACTCGGTTCTCAATTTCTAAAATGTCTTCTTCAAGGCTACTTTTAACGATTCCAATTGCTTCCAATCCTGCATCCAATGTGCGCATAAAATCGTCGCTGTTTTCACTCTTCAAACTTAAAAGAGCTTGTGTTGTAAAGCTCTTTAGGGAACTTGAGTGTTCATTTTGTGCAAAATCCG
>JBBSJT010000089.1:0-9078 GCA_038257035.1 Chlamydiia bacterium | reverse complement strand
TGTGAATACAAAAGAGCCATTGTATCTTGAAGTTGATCTCGAAATCCGTAAGCCCCACTTGACTGATAAAACGCTGCTCTTCCAAAGAAACGGCAGCTAAGGGCCTGATAAATAAGCCATCTATTCATGGCAAAATTAGTCACCATGTCAGGAACCTCTACTTGGATTGTTTCAAGAGTTTTGTCCCAGTAATTTTTTGTCTCGGTAAATAATTGATCGATTTTTTCTTTAGTTTGATACTGCAGAATAAGTTGTCGAGCTGTTTCCACATCTTTTGCATAACCCAAGACAAAATCAACTTCTCTTACCCCACCTTGTTTAATTTCAACTAGTACTTGTAAAGCAGCACACGGGTCTAATGCAGCCCCAGTATGGCCGGATAGTGCTTTTCGGGAAAGTGCCGCAGGGTTTGTTGTTGTTTGATTGCGACCGATAAATTCAGTACGATCCCCTGTATAAGAATTAATTGGCATCGTGGAATAAACAAAGGCCACATAATTGCCAAAATCAGAGTTATAGCGGTTGTAGGCAAAAAGTGCTTGGTTTTTACTGTCCCATTCGGTGATGATATGCATTTCCGTATCTTCTCGATCACCGCCTAAAACCCATTCTGTATATGTTGTTAAACTAAGCTGTCTTGTCTTTGTTGAATGATTGTTCAAAGTTAATCTTTGAATGCGTAGTGGCAAACCACCCTGATCGTTAATGGGTACGAAAACTAATAATTTTTGAGCAATTCCATGACTATTGTGCTCAAATTGTGAAAAACCTTGACTGTGTGAAATGCGATAAGCATCTAATTCTCTGATTGGACCGGCTGTTGGTGTCCATACAACGCCCGTCTCATCATCCCTGATATAAATCGTATCTGAAATTGGATTTAATACCGGATCATTACTCCACGGAGTTAAACGATTAGTTTGGCTATTTCCATACCAAGTGCATCCCATGCCGGACTCTGTAACAATCGTACCAAAATTTGGATTGGCAATCACATTGATCCAAGGAGCGGGGGTATTGCTGTTTGGTCCTAAATAAATGACATAGGACCTGCCATCTTGCGTATAACCTCCAAGCCCATTAAAGTATGGTAGCTCTAGAAAGGGCAATGGCAGTGATGCTTCTTCACGAATTTTTTCGTTAATAATAAGTTTGGGAGGATAGATCACTTTAGATTTTGGCGAAACAAGTTGTTGGTAAAGAGAGCCTCTTGAGGCAACTAATACAACGTGAGCGCAAGATAATAACAAATTGAGGATATCTTCAGGAATATGATCTCGATTTCTTAAAAATACTCCACCCGATTGATCCATTGGATTTCGATAAGAGTGTGCATTAATCTGAGCTTGAATTTGCTCATTTAAAGGCTGTAAGTATTCTGTAATTTGTTCATTTAAAATAACTAAATCAGCTTTTAAGCCTCTTAAGCTCCAAAATGCATGAGCAATTAATAGTTGCTTAACAAGATCAACATCGTACATATCCCCAACTGTTACAACAACTATTGGTAAATCACCTGAAATGCCTAAGGTCCATAAACCTGATTGACCCAATCGATTTTTAAGCAATCGATTTTCAACAGAACGAAATTGAATATGAGGGTAAATAAGGCGGCTGGCAAGCTTTTGAAAAAGTTGCACTTCTTCTTGCTGAATTCGCAAATAGCGCAATTCTAATTGCGAGTAATTCCATGCTAATTCCAAGGCCCTGTGAGAGGCTTCAATATGCTTATATTTTTCTATAAGTGAAACGGCTTCAACACGACTATCTGCAACGGCTGTGGTAAATGAAAATTGAACCCTTTGTCCGGGTTCAATTGAAATAACGCCTCTTAAACTAAAAATTGGATCGAGAACAGTTCCTGTTGTATTGGATAATTTTGAAGTCATTGCAAAAGGGTTTTTTAATGAATATCCTCGACCAATAAATTTATCTCGATTGGTTTCGTATTGCAGATCACAAATTAAAGATTTACTTGTAGCTAAAACATGCACAGCAAAGATTGGAAGATCTTCCGGTGATCGTAAACGCCGAAATCCAAGAAGGGCGGCAGATTGGGGCACTTTTTCAGTTTCAATAAATAGTTTATTAAATGCAGGATGGGCACGATCTGTAAGATGTGGTGCTAAAGATAACTCCAAATAGCTTGTAAGCTCAAGCTGGCGTGTTCTATTAGAATGGTTTATTAAAGTAATTAAACGTATTTCCGCATTATCTTCAGGAGAAACCACAACTTCGGTAAGAGTCTCTATTTGATAATCCTTACGTATAAATTCTGTTTTATCTCCTTTAAAATTAACGGTATACACGTTTCCGCTTGTTTGAGTGGGTTGGTAGGCTGCTGACCATACATCGTTTGAATCCATATCTTTAATGTAACAAAAGCTTCCCCACGAATCTTTTGTAGTATCAGCTCTGAAACGATAGATTTCAATGTTGCCATAACGACTATACCCACCACCTGTATTGGAAATCATCAAGGAATATTTTTCATTTGACAAAAGATTAATTTTGGGTGTAATGCTTTGAGTCGTTTCTACAACTCCAATAATTGGAATTTTTGAAAATGGCACCAATCTTCTAAGAGCATTCTCGCGTTTCCTTGGAGGTACTTTGATAGGCGGTGAAGAAGGGATGCGCTCATAAAGAAGAGAGCTGATTCCGTTAATGCGAGGGTCTTTATGAAACCTGTTGATGATCGCTTCATTATTTAAAAGATTGCTTATTGCTGCAAAACTCATACCCTGATGGTGAGCCATATAAGTATAAACAATAACTCCACGATCACCGCCCTGATTTCTTTGTCTTGTAAAATCCATAGCCTCAAAAAAACCATAAGATCCTACAAGATTTAGATTTCTATCGGACATTATTTTTAAATTTTTTATAGCCGAATTCGGATCAACGCTCAAGGCCAATAGGGTAGAATAGGGACTGACGACAAGATCTTCTTCAAGCCCGCGTTTTAAACCAAGTCCCGGGACACCAAAACTTTTATATTGATAAATCTTATGTGAATCAATAGCACTAAATGCAGACTCTGAAATACCCCAAGGCAGGCCGCGTCGTTTTCCATATTCTTTTTGGCAAATTACAGCAGAGCTACATCCTTGTCCAATCAATGATTCAGAATGATACTTATTAAATATCAGGGGCATTAAATATTCAAACATTGTTCCACCCCAGGACAATAAAACTGTCTGGCCGCGGACGACGCTATAAAATCTTCCAAGAGCCCACCAATGCTCAAGAGGAACATCTTCTTTAGCAATCGCCACTAAGCTTGAAATTCGAGCTTCACTTGCAAGTAAATCGTAATGAGAGGTATCAATTCTTTTAGCATCAACATTATAGCCAATGGCAAATAACTTACGATCGTCGTTATAAAGAAATTTTAAATCCATTTCGTCTGAAAACTGCTGCATATCTCTTATAGATTCAGTTACATTAGCCAATTTTTCACCGGCAAACCATTGGGTGCAAGCCACACTTTCCTGCAGCCTTTTTCCCCAGGTCTTAATGTCTTCGGGCAGATTATCTTTCGATGCTGCTTGAATCAGAGGATTTAAATAAGGCATCAATTGCTGTTGGCCAAGCATCTGCAATGAAATTTTTAACCCCAAAGCCTTTTCCTTCCATAAATGGCTTTGTGGATCAATAAGAGATAACCGCTCGATCGGTAAGAAATCTAAAATTTCAGCCCAAGTAAAATAGCGTGAAATAATGGACTCCCACCCCATGAGTTGCTCTTCGATTTGTTTTAGCCAATAAAGTTCGTCATATTCGAGTGTCAATGTACGGGTTAAGGCTTTAATTGCTTTCAAGGCATCTTTTACCGTGGAAATAAATTGAATTAAATTATATGACCTCAGATTTATGAGGTTCAAAATTTCTTCTATTTTTGAAAAGTCTTTTGTCTCTTTAAGGATTTCAATAGTATCTCTTACCCCTTCCAGAGCGTTTTGAGGAATAATTGGGGAGTTGATCATTTCGTCGAGTGCAGACTTCATCGTCCAGAGACAGGCAAGAAAATTACCGCTATCTACAGTCGAAACGTATCTTGGATAAAGGGGTTCGGCAGTTTGGGTATTGTACCAATTAAAAAAATGACCTTCATACCGTTCCAGTTTTTTTAACTCTTGAATCGTTGCATAAACTTTACTGATATAAATATCAGTAGTAATGTATTTAAAATCATGAGCATTCATGACAGCTGTTAACCAGAAGCCAATGTTTGTAGGGGAAGTACGCGGTGCAACTTCAATATTTAATGCGGTCTGGTAATTGTCGGGAGGCAGCCAATGCGTGCCGGCATTAACCAATTCATCAAAATAACGCCAAGTTTTGCGTCCAATTTTTCGTAAAAAAAGCTTATCTGATTCGCTAAGATTTTTATCAACTTTCTCTTCCAAAGGCTTATCAACAAACAGGACGATATAGGGAGCTGCCATCCAAAGTAAACAAAAAGGCAAAGCTAATGCTAGATCGTAAATATTGAAGTAGCCAACAAGTACTACAAGTATAAAACCAAAAAATGAAACGCCCGTAAGTTGCGATATAAACTTATTGTGAGCTTTAATATTGTTATGAGCGGCAGCATAGGCTGTCCATTGCAATAAATTTCTTTTTGAAAAAAGACGTCTATAAATTACTCTTATTAAAGCATCAAGTGAATATAAAGCCTCAAAAGGCAAGAGAGATATTGATATTAAACATCTTAAAATTAAAGATTTAAATTCATTTAAAAATGATTTAAAAGTGTAGGTTGATCTTGTAAACAATTTTGTGATGCAAAACGAAATGCTGGGTAATAATAGTACAAAAAGTGCCAACATTGTCAATATTGATGGACTGTTTGAAATAAACCAATCGGCAAGAAACATAAGGATCAATGAAACAGGTAAAAGAGCTCGGCGTAAATTATCAAAAATTTTGAAACGGTTCATGAGGGAAAGTTGATTAGGCTCATTTTCATTTTTTAAAGTTGGCACATTGGAAAAAAGCCAATCAATAATTTGCCAATCTCCACGCATCCAGCGATGATGTCTTTTGAACCAAGTTAAATAATCTTTCGGAGGCGTATCGATTAAACAAATATTACTTGCAAATCCAACTCTTGAATAAGCTCCTTCAATAAGATCATGACTTAAGAGATGCTCTTCTGGAAAATGGGATGACAAAATTTCATGGAAGGCTTCTAAATCATAAATGCCTTTTCCATGATAAGAGCTTTCGGCTGTTAAATCTTGGTAAATATTTGATATTGCTTGAGTGTAGGGATCAACTACAGTTGATTCTGAAAATAATTTAGAGAACCAGGAGGTTTTTGCTTCTACAAAATCTGTGCCGATTCGAGGTTGAATAATCGTGTATCCTCTTTCCAATTTTTTTTTGTCGGCTGACAAAAATGGGCGGTTTAAAGGATGTGCTAAAACTTCTATTAAGGCTTCTGCTTGATCTTTTGGAAGCTGCGTATCTGAATCCAAAGTAATAACAAATCTTGTTCCTTTAAGGGCTTCTTTGTTCCCCATGTAAACGATATTTTCGGGTAAAATTTCTCCGGATAAAAAACGGTTTAAATATTCAAGTTTTCCACGCTTTCTTTCCCATCCAATAAAAGCATTTTCAGTTTTAGAAAAAGTACGTTGTCTATGAAAAAGAAAAAACTTGTTTGGTCCATATTTATTTTCAAGTTCTTGAAGACCCTTTATTGCAACGTCAAGCAAAGCATTATCTGTTTCCATATGCATATCTGTTGCATCAGTGAAGTCACTAAACAATCCAAAACTTAATATCGGGTCTGTGTTTGCAAGATAACGAATTTCCAAACGATCAATATCTTCTTGTATGGAATCTTTGTTATTTAACAACATTGGCACGATGACAAGTGTTTTAAATTCTTCAGGAATACCTGTTGTGAATAACATCTTGGGTCTTAAATTTGTTGGAATAACAAGTGTTAATATAAGATTCAAAAATTGTAGGCTCAATTCAGAGATTGGTATGAATGCTAATGCTAGAAATAAAACTATTTTAGAAAATTCAAGATCTATTTTTGATAGACAAAAGTAAAGAAATGATTCAAGTAAAAGAATTATTAAAGAGATTCCCCCTAAGTATACAAAGGTAGAATTTCTTAAAATCCATCGAGAAATTGACTGAAAAAAAGGAGCAGAATAACCGACATTTCTTTCAAGTGTATCTTGTCCATTATCAATTAAGTAATATCCGACATGCTTTTCGTAAATTGTTTTACCTTTATGACTTAAGTCAACCGTTATTCTTGCGATATCAACTTCATTTTTATAAATTTTTCTCGATATGCCTTCAATTGTTTCACGATAACGATTTCTTGTGACAAAATCCATTTTAGAGTATATTCCGGCAGGATCTTCCCTCAAAATGGCATCAACCGGGCTAACAACCTCAAAAATATCCGGCCAAGAAAGTTGGCTCAATGTTATAACGCTTTTAATTAAATTTGAAAATACAACCTGCTCAGATGTTTCTTCCAAGTGTTCCTGATGCAAAATATCGTTCATTGGCATATTAAAACGATCTTCTAACCAGTTTCTTACTAATGGCAGGATAGATTCCTCATCAAATAAATGATCGAGCAATACTTCTGCAAAGTGTCCGGTAAAATTTGTTTGATCACGACTCAAATCCCTTAACAAGGCGGGTAATAAATTGATGTCGTGGTGTGCGGCATTTAAAAGTCGATCGCCCCAAAAACTTGCATTTTCACCCTCCCTCATTCGATTGTCGACGTGAATGCCTAAGGATTCAACCCATTCGATGAGTCTTATACGTAACATTAAAGGAAATGCCCAAAGTTCCCCAATTGTTAAAGGATGATTTACCTGATAACCCTCTAAAAAATTGATGATATTTTCACGGTTTAACGAACCCAAGGAATTTTTAATGAGTTCGGTTGCTAGGGCATAAACTCTTGGAAGTCCTTGAAAAGGGCCTTTAGTTATTTTTGGAAGTTTTTTAGAATACTTTTTGGGTAAATTGAGCCTGACATCTTCTATAACACCTTCAAGAACATACATGTTATCTAGTAACCATTCTGCAGATGAGGGCATCGTTTGGTCGATGAATTCAGCATCAGCAATATCGTCTCGAAGGTATTTAAGTATTTTACTGCTTTTTTTAAATCTTTTAATTAAATTGTAGCCATCATCTATGTTAACTGTAGTCTGTTCTATGGTGGAACTTAGTTTATAAGCCTCTTCACGTTGCATATCTAATGTCATAAGTTCTGTAGGTACGTTGACATTGCTTTTTTGAAACATTGCGTCACGTAGAAGAAAAGTTACAGGATGTCCACTTTTCACATGTCGTAAAATTGTTAAAGCTTCTCTGATATCTTTATCGATTACTTCAACAATTACAAGTATTTCATTGGCGATAACACGATTTTTAAATGTATTAATAGTAGAATTATTAATAATCTTTGAAAAACGCCACAATGTGTACATTCCTGTGATTGCAATAATTGTTGTTATGGCAAGGATTAAACTATTTTTTGAAATGTTAATCTCATTATAGTAATTCAGAAGAATTAGAAATATTATTGCTAAAAATCCAATAAAGGGAATAGCTAAAGTTTTAAAGGGAATAAAGCGATCGATTAGAATACGGTCATCGCGTGTACGTGCAATAGTGGCATAACTTGTAAAATTAGCGGCTTTTAATTCATCAAGTACCCCTTGGGCAGTGGAATTTTGCTGATAAAATCCAAGAGCGATATTTTTTTTATTCATTTTTGCCCCTTTCTAATGCGTCTTCGTAAAAATTCTATATACACGTTCTAGTCGAATCGTACCAATAAAATTTTTTAACAAAGAAGAACGAAAACTAAAAATATTCTACAATATCTAAGGGGATAGCTGATTTAAAAAAATTGAGGGTTTTCCTAAGAATATAACTTTTAGGTGTTTGTGAAAGATAGCCGTAGAACCCTTAGTTTAAACTCGAGATGGCCCATACTAAAACTGCACGTTGCGAAATGAAAAAATAAGTTGTCAATAACAATTAAATGAAGTACATCTGATTTAATAACTTTTAATTGGAGAATCTATGAAAATAAATCCTTTTTTTTCTCTTTGTCTTTTGGCAGGATTATCTTTTATTCCTTTGAATGCAGCAGAACAGATGATTACAGAACCAAAAGTAATACAGTATGAAGCAAAAAATTATGATCACCTATTAGGTAAAATTACAGGACTTGATGATTCGTTATTGAAAATGCATTTCAAACTCTATGAAGGCTATGTTAAAAATAGCAATCTCGTTTTGCAAAAATTACAAACTCTGAATAAGGAAAATCAAAATAAAACTCCTGAATTTGGGGCTTTAAAGCGTATCTTAGGCTGGGAAATGGATGGAATGCTTCTTCATGAACTTTATTTTGGGAATCTTGGGCTAAAAGATCCACTTGATCCACAAGATCCTTTATTCTTGAAAATGCAAAATGATTTTGGTGGCTTTGAGCAATGGAAAACAGATTTTATTGCCACAGGTTCCATGAGGGGAATTGGCTGGGTTGTAGCTTATGTAGATCCTAAAGATGGACGTTTGGTCAATACTTGGATTAATGAGCATGATGTAGGACATCTTGCAGGTGGCACACCCGTCTTAATTATGGATGTTTGGGAACATGCTTTCATCACACAATTTGCATTGGATAGAGCAAAATATATTGAGGTGTTTTTTAACAATATCAATTGGCCCGTTGTTGCCGAACGCTATAAAAACAAACGCTAATTATATAATTTTTGCAATTAAGTTAGGAGTTAAGTTACTTAAATAAAGTATTTGAGGATCATTATAAAGCAGGCCTACAGCCTGCATTTTATCCATATCATACCTAGGGCGATGCCCTAGGCTTTTAAAAGTCAGGCCTTCAGCCTGGAAAGACAGTTTTTCAGGGCAAAGCCCTGGCTTATAATAGCCTAGGGCAACGCCCCAATGTCGTTAACTTAAGGATTAAGTAACTGATATTCAATTTTTTGTGGATTTAAATAAAATTTCATGATATTCCGTGTTGTCTTGCAAACTAACACAAAT
>JBBSJT010000088.1:0-9164 GCA_038257035.1 Chlamydiia bacterium | reverse complement strand
TGACTTGATTTAATGAAAGAAGAGTGTTAATAATACTATCTACTTCGTTGTTTAGATTAATAGGTGCTTCCATGAATTATCTCCTTTATGTAGTACATGTTTTATTATAGCATTAATTAATATAATTTATAATAAATTGTTATTTGATTTACTGTTTTTACAGTAGTTTTATCTTTAATTTCCTAATCATAGCTTGTCTTTGTCAAAGTTAAATAAATTTAATGTTAAAAAAAGATAAAGGTCATTTAGAAATTTTTATATATTGTAAAAAAGGGAGGGGAATCGACTTTAAGTAATAAAATTAGCATAAAGGGAAGGGCAGGCATATTCGCCTGCAATATATTCACTTTGCAGGCATATTCCCTGCAATATATAATCACTTTTTAACTCTTAACTCTCTAATTTTTCAATTTCGAGAGAGGCAAGTTTCAATAAATGATGTGTAGGTGTGTCTTGCCTATTCAAAAGATGCTGAAGCTTTGCTTTCTTTATATCTAAACTTGTTTTAACATCACTAAATTCATTAGAAATTATTTTTTTTAAAAATTTGAGTTGTTCATACTCAGCTTCTAGCTTTTTCGTTTGATTTTCATCATTATTATCATCAATTTCGTTTAATTTCTCTTCTTTTAAGTTAGAAAGTTTTTTTAATTCTATTTCAAGTTGAACTTTGGAATTATCCAGTTCAGTAATGGATTCAAAGTAGAATTTTAAAAAATCCAATTTACTTTCATTCTCAGAATTTTCAGTTTTTACTTTTTTTACAATAGGTTGAATGAAATCAGATTTAATATGCTCGTTTGGTAAAGGTTGGGGAAGATCGCTTGGGGGCAGATAATTTAAGCATGTTTTTTTTAAATCTTTAAAGACACTACCAATTAAGATACCTTCAGGTCCAGCTCCTGCCAATTGATATGTAGGAACAACTTTTTCATTAATGATTTTTTCAGCATTGATAATTAAATTTTTCATTTGATCAATTTTTAATGCAAGATCTTTAACTTCTCCAGAGCCTGCTTTTTGAAAATGGACGCTGAAATCTACAATTCTGTTTTTAAGCTTTGTTAGGCCCAATAATGCTGTCTCATGGTCACCAGTATAACTAAAATAATAGGTAACATTTGCTAAAGTACCGATCCTCTGAAAAAGATCTTGATTGGCATTGTAATCGATTTTGCCATACACTTGGTTTAATGAAAGAAGAGTGTTAATAATGCAATTTACTTCGTTGTTTAGATTAATAGGTGCTTCCATAATTAACTCCTTATATATTAAGTCTTATAGTTTATTGTCTTTAATACCATTAATTATATATTGAGTTTGTCAAAAATGAATAAATTTAATGTTAAGGACACATTAAGCTCTTTTTCTAAAATTTTATTGCAAAAGGTAGATAATAGGCATATGCTCAAAAAAATCATAGGGATTCAAATGAAAAAATGGCTATTACTCCTTTCTATATGTATCTCGATAAATTTATTCGGGCAGCAAAATGTCTTAACCGTCATTAAAGAGATAAATGTTGAAAATAGTGAAGATGTTATCATTGAAAAAATCAACGGCGGATTGACAAATGAAAATTTTAAAGTAACAGTAGCCAATAAAGCTTATTTTTTTCGCGTTTCAAATAATGAAAATTCTCTCTTGAATAATTCATTGGAAAGAGAGTGGCAAATCACAAAGTTAATTTCTGCAGCCGGCATCGGACCAAAAGTTATTCACTATTCACCCCTGTATAATATTCTTGTGACTGATTTTATTGAGACCAAAAAAAACGTTGATTTAAGAAATCCTGCAACAATAAAAATTGTTTGCAATTTGATCAACTCTTTGCATAGATTACAGGTGATGTTTCCAACAGAATATGAACCAATAGAGGTTTTAAAAAAAGATGTAGAAAGGGCAAAAGCTGTTGGAATTGTCTTTCCTTCTTTGTTGGAGATCCTTTTACAAAAAATCAATTGTTTTCATACAATTATGCCAAAAGTTCCAACTCATCTTGACTTGCATGCAGGCAATATTTTGGATCAAGGCGAACAAATGTTTTTAATTGATTGGGAATATGCTGCAATGTCAGATCCTTTCTTTGATTTGGCAACGTCAACCTCTGCAGAAAATTTTTCAGATGATGAGATGCAAGCATTGCTTCAATGTTATTTGGAACGAAATCCCACAGTTGAAGAAATCAATTATTTTTACAAAATGCGCATTCTAGCTGATGCTCGTTGGGCTGTTTGGTGCTTTATACAGGCAGAAATTTCGACCATGGATGAGCCCTTTGAAGCCATGGGGAATAGCTTTTTAGAGGCAAGTCTTTCTAGAATCAATTTAAAAGACAACATATGAATGGGCGAATAGCCCTTCGACTACATGATGTCACAGATTCAAAACGAAATGGCAATACGGCATGGTTAACTTAGTAAGGCATTCAAAGAATGTGTTTTTCTCATTACACACAGGGCTGACAGCTGTCGACCCCTGCCGGGGTGATAGAATTAGCCAGCTTTTGAATTTAAAGCATTTGGCAAAGCTGGAAGGTGTTGCCGTCGGCATCTTTGAATGTTTGCATCTTGACGTGTCCCGGCACTTCCATAGTTTCCCCGATCAATTGCACATTTTTTTCTAAAAATGCACTCTTAGCTTTTTCGATATCAACAACAGAGATTGTTACAACAGCATTACCGCCCACTGCAACTTCTGAAGATGCACTATGTTGTGCAATTCCTAAGCGCGCGCCGTCTTTACCCATAAGTTCAGCCCAGCCATATTCCTTGCTAAATTCCATGAGGGTGAGGCCAACAGTTTCTGTATAAAATTTGATAGCGGATTCGATGTTTGATACAACGATCCAAGATAAGTGCATGCCTTTTACGTCCATTGATAGACTCCTTTTTTAAAGGAAAGTATAAAGCATAACAAGATTATACGCCAGAATCAGATTGATTCCGGCATATGGTGAGTTTAAATTAACCTAACCAACGAGCTGTGTTTCTGTAAGCCTTCTGCCCTAAAGCTTGAGCAAAACCTTGAACAATTGCTTGAACCGCAGTTTGCGCAATAAACTGCACTGAAGCAGCTAGTGCTATAGGAGTTTGCTCTTTCATGTTTTCTACATATTCTTTAACAGAGTTTGATTTAGGATAAGATGTCATCGATGCAATACCTGCACTAGCAGCAATTAGGGTGAAAATTCCAAGAGCCACACCTGCAGCAACGGATGTTGTCGACACAAGTGCAACGCACCCACCGATTGTTGCAGCACCTGTTAATAGTGCTGTTGCGAAAGCCACTCGATTTACGTAATAAAAAGGCTCGCCTTTTGTTTCATACCAACTGTTTTGCATTTTATTTTCCTTTTATATTTTTATAGGGCATAACCACCCCAATATTTACTTTAAAAACATAGCATAACAGACAATTGTAAAGAAATTATTAAGATGGGTAATTCAAGAGTTGTGGACCGGTTTTTTTATAGGTGCTTAGCTTTTAATCGAATTATAGGTGTTAGGTCGTTCAAGAGTTGATTAAAAGTTATGAACTTGTAAGAGAATTGCCCCCTATCCCCTTAATGCCTCTCTTACCAAATCTTCATCAACCGTCATGCAATAAGCATCATTACAATCATCACAAGAGCCAATCCCTTTCAGTATGACAAAACGAGGCTTAGCATTAAGTGACTTTTTATCCAAAATCATAGCTTCCATCAAATTTTCAATCGAAATATTTGGGGGTAGGTCACAATTTAACCCGAATTGTAAAATAATTTTTTTAATTCTTTCGAGCTCTGACTTCTTCAATTTTCCTAAAATAACAGCAATTTTGCTCTCAATCACCATGCCAATAGCTACGGCCTGACCATGTGAAATTCTGTAATGACTAACAATTTCAATAGCGTGGGCGACTGTATGACCAAAATTTAGCAAATGTCTTTTATTTTTATTTTCATCGTTCACAATTTCGCACTTAATGCGGCAACTTGACTCAATCATTTTTTCTATATTAGCTAATGGCTCACACACATTTTCAAGACAATCGAAAAAATCAACATCGGTAATTATTGCATGCTTGATTACCTCAGAAAAACCCTCTTTTAACTCATTCTCATTTAAAGTTTTTAGTGTTAAAGGATCTATAATCACTTTTTTTGGCTGCAAAATTGTACCGATTAAATTTTTACCAAGCGGGGTATTCACCCCATTTTTGCCGCCAATTGCCGCATCGCACATAGCAAGAAGAGTGGTCGGAATCAGAATTAAGGGAATACCACGGCAATATGTAGCTGCAATGTAGCCTCCAAGATCGGTTGTCACGCCGCCGCCTATGGCAATCAAGCAGGTGTCTGAACCAAGATGTTTCTCCAACATTTGGTCTTCCAAATGCTCTTTTGTGGTCCTTGTTTTATTTTCTTCACCATTTTTAAAGCTAAACTGAATAGCTTTTAAACCCGATTGAACAAAATAAGAATGGAGACGGTCTGCATACAACGGCTTTAAATTGTCATCTGAAAGGATGGCAAAAGTGAATCCTGGACTTACAACTGCTAAAATATTTGCAACCAAATCTATATTCAAACAACCTTTTTTAATTTGAATTTCATATTTTAACATCTTGAACCTCGATTAGAAAGCAAGGCATCAGCTAAAACAATAGCAGTCATCGCTTTTACAACTGCCACTGCCCGGATGGCAACACACGGATCATGCCTTGATCCCGTCGGTAGCTTAAAACTAGAGGGCTCTCCATCAACCGTCAAACTTAATTGCTGCTTCATGATGCTCGAGGCAGGTTTAAAAGCCACGCGCCCGATGATTGGCATTCCGGTTGTTATACCCCCTAAAATACCACCTGCATGATTCGTGCTCGTTTGAATTCCGTTTTCTGTTTTTATAAACAAATCATTATGTTGAGAGCCTTTTTTTATGACAGATTCAAATCCATCGCCAATTTCAAATCCTTTTGCAGCGGGAATACTCATCATGGCAGATGCAAGAGTGGCCTCTAGCTTTTCATAAACAGGACTACCTAAACCCTCAATTGCGTTTAGAACAAGAAATTCTACAATTCCACCAATTGAATCTCCTTCTTCTTTTACCTTTTCAATTAAAGCCGTCATTAAATCTGAGGCTTCAAGATCCGGGCAAAAAATGGGGCTTATTAGTTTATTTTTTTTCAAAATATCAAAATTATCTGGTATTTTTGCCTCAACATTACCCACTTGTTTTAAATAGGCTGAAACGGAAACTCCATTTTGTTCTAAAAATCTTAATGCAATGGCACCTGCCGCTACACGACAAGCGGTTTCTCTGGCAGAAGCTCTTCCTCCACCTTTATAATCGAAAATGCCATATTTTTTCAGGTAGGTAAAGTTTGCGTGTCCCGGTCTTAAAACATCTTTGATCGGCTCATACTTACTTGAATCAGCATCTTTATTTTTAATCGTGATGCAAATAGGGGCTCCTGTTGTTTTTCCCTCAAAAATACCCGACATAATTTCGGCCATATCCGCTTCTTTTCTTGGGGTTGTGTAAGCACTTTTCCCCCCGGCTCTGAATTTCAAGGCTTGATTAATGAGTTCCTCATCTATTTCAAGGCCTGCCGGACAGCCATCAATAACCACACCAATTTCTTTTCCATGCGATTCCCCAAATGTAGTGATCTTAAAAATTTTTCCAAATGAATTGCTAGCCATTTTAAGAAATCTCCTTCATTTCAGCTTTTAAAGAACAAAAATCGGTTATAAAATTCGGGAATGTTTTGGCAACACAAGCAGTATCTGCAATGTGAGTTTCACCACCAGCCCCAAACCCTGCAACGCTTAACGACATGCACATACGATGGTCTTGATGAGAATAAACTTTTGCGCCATAAAGATTGGATTGATTTATTATCAGACCATCTTTTGTTTCAGTAATATCAGCCCCCATTTTTTTAAGTTCAAGAGTGATGGATGCCAATCGATTACATTCTTTATTTTTAGCAGCTGCTGCATTTTTTATATGTGTCTTACCTTTTGCAAAACAAGCAACAACGGCTAAAACGGGCAAGGAATCTATAAAATCATTAATATCAACAGTCAATCCCTTCAACGCATGAGCTTTTTTTACATGAATAGTAGATTCCTGAATGTCAATATTGGCTCCCATTTTTTGAAAAAGATAAATCAATTCTTTATCTCCTTGTAAATCGGTCATGTCAACATTGTTGATCGATATTTCAGAATTTGTAATGAGGGCCGCAGCAATAGGAAAAGCGGCAGAGCTTAAATCTGCAGGAACCCTATATTCAAACCCATCAAATCGAGCAGACCCAATGATTTTGTAATGTTCAAAGTTATTGTTTTCATAAGGAATTTTAAGAAAATCCAACCAGCTTAAAGTAAGCAAAATCCAAGGTTTTTCACCCGGATTTGTGACAAATATTTCAAAAGGCCCTTTTGCAAAGCTTAATGCAATAAGAAGTCCTGATACGGCTTGTGAGTCTTGTCCATCTAAAGTCACTCTATTTTTCGTAAAGGATCCTTTAATAATCACCGGGGCAAAGCCATCCTCTTTTGTGGATAGGGCCAAACAGCCAAGCTCGGTTAATCCATCAAGTAAGGGTTGCATGGAACGTATATGACGAATGGAATGATCGCCTGTAATGACTGTAGATTTTTCGTTAAGTGCTGCAAGACAAGCCATAAACCGTAATACAATTCCGGAATTGCCTGCATCAATCACATCTTCGCAAGTTTTAATTTCTCCATTCAATCCCACAACTTCAAGTGAATCCGGAAAAATCGTAACGGTTGCTCCAAAAAGACGGCACGCTTCGATCATGCTATTGGTGTCAGGGGAATGTAGGTAATTATGAATTACACTTCTTCCATTTGCCATTGAAGCAAAAAGGATTGCGCGCAACGTTTGCGACTTTGAGGGCGGGATGCTAATCGTCCCTTCCAACATCGACTTTTTTACAATCCATTGCTTCATTTTCTATCGCTCTTTTAATTTGCATTTGGATATATACTATATTAACTAGTTTGGGAAAATGTATAGACCAATCGGGTTTACTTTACATCAACTCAAACGAAAAGGCAAGAAAATGAGCGATGACAGAAGCGAAAGCAATAAAATGACGATTGGATTACAAGGCTACATTGCTATCTTGGCAATCGTTGGCATTTTATTGCATCTTTTATTACGCTTTTTAGGCCCTCATTCACTTAGTTCTTATATGAATTATCCACTATTTGCCGTGTTACTTTTCGGAGGAATGCCTTTAGTTTTTGATCTCTTAAAAAAATTGATAACTTTTGATTTTGGATCAGATTTATTAGCCGGTATTTCGATTGTAACGTCAATTATTTTAGAGGAGTATCTGGCAGGGTCCTTAGTTGTGTTGATGCTTTCAGGGGGGCTGTCGCTTGAAAATTATGCGGTCAGAAAAGCATCAAAAGTGTTGGAGGCATTAGCTAAAAGAGCCCCAAAATTTGCTCACAGACGTCTTGGTGATAAAGTTGAAGATACTCCGGTTGATAATATTGGCATAGGTGATAAAATCGTAATTTTTCCTCATGAGATTTGTCCGGTAGATGGCGTCGTGATAGAGGGTAGTGGCGTCATGGATGAGGCTTATTTAACAGGAGAGCCTTTTCTAATTTCTAAAACAATAGGATCTTCAGTGATATCCGGTGCTATTAATGGCGATGCTTCAATAACAATTCAAGCAAGTCACTTGGCAGTAGATTCCAGATATGCAAAAATTATGCAAGTGATGCATCAATCGGAAAAGAAAAAACCCTACATCAAACGTCTTGCAGATCAACTTGGTGCTTGGTACACACCCATTGCACTTATCATTGCATTTATTGCGTGGATTTTAAGCGGCGATCCCATTCGATTTCTTGCCGTTTTAGTCGTTGCGACACCTTGCCCTTTACTCATTGCCATTCCGGTTGCTATCATCGGTTCTATTTCATATTGTGCAAGTCGCGCAATTTTGATTAAAAATCCAGTTGTTTTAGAACAGCTTGATGAATGTAAAACAATGATTTTTGATAAAACTGGCACTTTAACTTATGGAAAACCGGTTTTAACCGAACAAACCCTATATGATCGTCAAAATGCAAAAAATATATTAGCTTTAATTGCAAGTGTTGAGCGTTACTCTAGACACCCATTATCTCATGCCATTCTAGAAAAAGCCGCTGAAGAAAATATTTCGCTTATAGATGCGACTAAAATTAGCGAAGAGAAAGGGATGGGTCTTAAAGGTTTTGTAGATGGTCATGAAATTGTAATCACGAGTCGCAAAAAACTTCAACAATTTGGACTTGAAAATCAAATTTCGCTACTACCTCAAGGGGCAGGACTTGAATGTGTGTGCCTAGTCGACAATAAACTTGCAGCTCACTATCGTTTCAGAGACTCTCCTAGGATAGAGAGTCAATCTTTTATTAAACATCTTCCAAAAAAACACGGATTTAGAAAATTGATGATTATTTCAGGGGATCGCGAAGAGGAAGTTCGCTACTTAGCAGATACAGTTGGAATCAAGGAAGTCTATGCTGGAAAAAGTCCGGAAGAAAAAGTTGAAATCGTTACCCGTGAAACAAAAGAAAATAAAACGGCTTATCTTGGAGATGGGATTAATGATGCACCGGCGTTAGTTGTCGCAACGGTTGGAATCGCATTTGGACAAAATAGCGACATTACATCGGAGGCTTCAGGAGTTGTTATTTTAGATAGTTCACTTGAAAAAGTAGATGAGCTTTTGCACATTTCCAAAAGAATGTTAAAAATAGCCAAGGAAAGTGCCTATTTTGGAATGGGGTTGTCTATTATTGGGATGATCATTGCATCTTTTGGATATCTACCGCCAGTGGCAGGTGCTATCGGTCAGGAAGTTATTGATGTGCTTGCTATTTTAAATTCCCTACGAACTCTATCAAAACCTAAAATCCTGACCGATCTTTAGAGGCTTTACAAAACCCGTTTCAGATTGAAGTAGAACCAGTATATACTTGTGCTACTTCAAAGTAAAAAGTTTCAGATTTTTTCAACGCAGAGGCGCAGAGACGCAGAGAAGCGCGCTAAAGCGCGAAAAGAACAAGAAGTCAATCGTTTTTCGTGGCTTAGAAAAGAGTTTAATTTATGGTTTTTCGCGCTTTAGTGCGCTTCTCT
>JBBSJT010000087.1:0-9273 GCA_038257035.1 Chlamydiia bacterium | reverse complement strand
ACCTTAAAAATTTTTCAAAATCAAGTAGCCAGTATATAATTCTTCAGGGCTAATTTCATAACATTTTTTATAAATAAAAGATTTTTTTTCTACTAACCTCTTTATTGAATCGAAATTCCCATAGCAGACCTAAATTCGACACCACGCCATTCCACAGAACGCATACTAAACCTTACACTAACCTGGACGTTATTGACAATTTCATGGCAATAAGTATCAAATTCTGGAAAGTGATACTTTTTTGATCTAGAAAAATAGAGGAATGAAAGACAAATGATAGCCTCTACAATTTTTGGTTTTCTATAGTTGCCAAATTGAATATCAAGAACCTGTCCACAATGTCTATAATGATGTGTGGCTTTTGGACGACGAGGTATTATTTTTATGGCAATCCAGCTGGAGTCTTTAATGGGTTCATCTCCAAATTGATCCAAAATTGTTGGACCTATAAAATGGTAATCATTTTGGTCTGTGAATTTACCTTTTAAAAGCTTCCCTATATTATTGATATTTGCATTTTTTGGAATCCAAGCGAATAGATGGGTCTCACCAATTTTTTTATTTTGAAATTCGATACGGCCTTTAAAAATTTCTCCAATATTATCCGGCAAAGAATCCCATGCTTTTTTATTTTCATTAATACCTAGATTATAACCTAGATGAAATTTAAACTTATCTGGGTTCATAAGCTTATCTCTATAAATGACATATTTCAGAAGAGCAGGATCATCTGATACTATTTTCCAATTCTTATTGATCTTACTTATTTTTAAAATCTTTTCAAAACTTAAAAATGAAAAAATATGTTTTAGAACATCGTTCGGAACACTTTTTAAAGAGCCTTCTTGGAGGGATTCAGGATTTTGAAAATGGTAATAAACATCACTATATATATTTTTAATATTCCGATAAACATTCATCGAACAACTCCGCTATTTTCATTTTTATGATAAGTAAATTTTAATTTTTTGACTTATTGCACAGAAATTCCTTTAGCACTCAATATGTCCACTCCATGCCACATATAAGTGTCAATCGTAAACCTTACACGAATAGGTTGGCCATTGAAATTTTCCTGGCAATAGGTATCTAGGATTGAAAATCGCGCATTCCTTGTTTTAAAATTTTTTTTTGCTTTAAAATAGATAAAAGAAAGACAAAGAATGGCCTCTACAATTTTTGGTTTTCTATACTGGCAAAGTTTAATGTCTAAAACTTCTCCACAACATCTTTGGTATGGAGTACGTTTCGGACGAGGCATTATTTTTATTGCAATCCAGGCAGACTCTTGCATGGAATGATTTCCAAAATCCTTTAAAATTCCTGGATTTATATTATGATAATCATCGGGGTCATCAAATTTCCCCTGAAAAAGCTTCCCAATGTTATTGATATTTGCATTTTTTGGAATCCAGGCGAATAGATGTGTTTCACCTATTTTTTTATTGGAAAATAAAGAAGGACCTTTAAAAATTTCGCCAATATTATTTGGCAACGACTCCCATGCTTTTTGATTTTCAGATAACCCTAAATCATGACCTAGATGAAGTTTAAATTTATAGGGATTAAAAAGTTTGTCTTTATAAATGACGTATTTCAAAAGGGCAGGATCATCCGATACAATCTTCCAATTTTTATTGACAAGGCTTAACTTTAAAATTTTTTCAAAGCCTAATTGAGATAAAATAAGTAACAGAACATCATTCGGAATAGTTTTTAAAGGGCCTTCTTTGAGGGATTCAGGATTTTGTAAATTGTAATAAATGTCATTATATAAAATTTTCAGTCCACGATAAACATTCATTGAATCACCTATTAATCTTTAATCGAAGAATCTAACGATTGGGAAATTTGTTGTCACTGTTAAATATACAGGAGGGCTACTATTGAAACAATAATACGCTTGTACAGGGAATGTTACTGTTTCGGATCATACTCCTAATTAGTAGGACTTTCTCATTGCTTTCTTTTTATCACTTAAGTTACCTTCACACATATACGTAAGTAGATGGATTTTATGATCCTGCCTCTAAGAGCACGATACAAACAGAATTTATGATTATAGAATATTTGATTATTTGCATCACCTCCTTCCTGATTTCTATCATTACCCTTTTTTCAGGATTTGGATTGGGAACCGTTTTAATGCCGGTGTTTGCCCTATTTTTTCCCATTCCTGTGGCTATAGCTTCAGTAGCTGTTGTCCATCTTGCAAACAATCTTTTTAAAGCCATTTTAGTTGGAAAATATGCTAAAAAGAGTGTTGTAATAAAATTTGGCTTTCCAGCCGCTTTAGCTGCAGCTTTTGGAGCCTATCTTCTAACAGTTTTTTCAAATTGGCCACCTCTTTTTTCTTATAGCCTTTTCAGTTCAGATTTTAGGGTAACTACCATCGGAATAATAGTCGGTAGCATGGTTATGTTTTCCTCTATCTTTGAATTGGTTTCTCGATTTTCTGAGCTATCTTTTGATCAAAATTATATACCACTTGGCGGGGCTATTTCTGGTTTTTTTGGAGGGGTATCAGGCAATCAAGGAGTTTTACGCTCAGTATTTTTAATAAAAGCAGGATTAAACAAAGAAGAGTTTATCGGCACCGGTGTATTATGTAGCGTTATTGTAGATATCACTCGAATAATTGTTTACGGTTGGGCTGTATACACTCAGAAGTTTACGGAAGCTTTTTCTCAAAATATGATCGGGATTGTAATCGCAGCAAGTATAAGCGCCTTTCTAGGATCGTATATAGGATCAAAACTTACCCACAAAATTACATTTAGAATACTTCAAATCATTGTTGGTTCTATGCTTTTGATAATGGGTTTTGCAATCATGATTGGAATAGCTTAAATATAAAGTAAAGGATGCTCTGATAAAATCAGACCGTACCAAGAGATTGGTGCTGCAACCTTTATAGACTCTCTAATAATCTTTAGAGTCCGCGTCTTCCTGAGCGTGTTCGCAAAATTTTATTTTTAGATTGGCCTGAAGCTTTGTTCTTCTCAGGTTCAAAATGAACAAAAATACCTTCAAGATAAAAGCGATTATAACGTTTTATCCTTACGCAGATTGGTTTTTCGTTAAATTGACAACTATTATTAGACAACGTATTGTATGCATATTTTCGAGTTTTGAAAAAGAAGGCACAAATACACACAATGGTCTCTAATATGGTCGGTTTTCTACTGATTCCATTGGTTTTGAGTTCTAAAATATTACCAGAAATCCATTCGAAGCGTGCATTAGATTTTGGCTCGAACAGCATAAGAACAAAGCCTGATTCTTGATTCGGGATTTCACCAAATTTAGTGATAATTGATGGATCAATTCGGTAATAATCCTCTCTATTAAAATATGTTATCAGATCATCATCTTCTCGTATAATTTTGTTTTTGAAAAGCTGTCCAAAATTACCGATCGTGATACCTTGTGGCATCCAAATTATTCTACTAATCGCTTTTTTGGATTTGACTAAACCTTTTAAAATGTTTCCAATGTCATCGGGAAATGTATCCCATGCTTCAAGATTTTGAAAATCATCTAATTTTAACCCAAGATTTTGCCAATCGCAAGGCTTGAAAACTATATCCTTGTAAATTAGAAACTTTAAAAGATCCCCATCATCAGATAATTTATGCCATTTTTTACTGACAAGACTTATGTTATGAGCAACTTCAAAACAATTTAATAAAGGAAAAATGTTTTTTAAAAAAATTTCTTCAGGAAGAATTTTTTGAGGACCTTCAACACAGGTATCGGGTGTATTAAATTCATAATATAAAGATCTGCAAAAATTCCGTAATATGTTCATAAAATACCTATTTGGCAGCTGCCTTTTAAAATGCACTACTGTTTAGAGTCCTAAGAGTCCAGGGCGTCCTCGGCTAGAGCTATAAGCTTTTTTGCTAGTTTTCACAATCTCAGAATCTAATTCAACAGAAATGCCCTCAAGATAATAGCCCTCATTTAAAATTTTTAAGCTAACCCTAATTTGGACTCCATTCACTTGACAATGATTGTTATAAATATAGGAAAATTGATCGCTTCGAGTTTTAAAATAGACGGCTGAAATACAGACTATGGATTCTAATATAGTCGGTTTTCTATACTGGTTGTAACTCATTTTCAGGTCAAAAACATCCCCACAAACCCATTCATAGGGCTCATAGGGTTTTGACTGCAATTGCATGACAACAAACCCTGATTCTTTTAAAGGAACATCGCCTAATTCCTTGCGAATGTTTTGATTCATTAGATAATAATCATCTGTCTTCCTGATCGCTTTTTTTAAAAGCTGTCCAAAATTATTAATAGATGTATCTTTTGGCATCCATACTATTTTAAGCTTCACATGTGGTGAACTTTTTAAAATTTTACCAATGCTAGTAGGTAATGCGTTCCATGCTTTTTGATTTTCAGCAAATCCTAGGTCTAATCCAAGGTGCTTTTGCCAATCGCTCGGCTTAAAAACAATGTCTTTATAAATTAAATATTTTAACAATTCCTCATCATCAGATAATTTTTTCCATTTCCTATTGACGAGGCTAATGTTATGGACAACTTCGCAACAATTTAATAAAGGAAAAATGTGTTTTAAAAAAATATCGTCCGGAAGATTTTTTTGAGGGCCTTCAACAAAAGTGTCGGGTGGATTCAATTCGTAATATAAAGACCAGCAGAAATTGCGCACTTCATGGTAAACACTCATCAACATACCTCAATTGACAATTGACTTGATTTGCGTTATGATAAATGTAGAAGAAAAAATTTGCACCGAAGAGGGCTCGAACCTCCAACCACCCGGTTCGAAGCCGGGTACTCTATCCATTGAGCTATCGGTGCTTAAAATGGATTCCAAATAGTAACAAACTTAAGAAAAAAATGCAAACACATCTGTCTTACGGTATTATTCTTCAAACGTTAAACTTTCGCGATTTTGATCAAATTGTTACGGTATTCACTGAAAATGAAGGAGTTATAAAATTCTTCGCCAAGGGAGCAAACGCAATTAAAAACGGCCTTAAAAGCAGTTGTTTAACATGTGCTGAATTTGTTTATGTGATAGGAAAATCTGAGCTTTATCTTTTAAGGGAAATGCTGCCAAAACAGCATTATTTGAATTTAAGAAATAATTTTAACAATCTTAACACCGCGTGCGAGTGCTTAAAGGCCATTTTAGAAACACAACTTGTGCATAAGCCAGCTCCCCTTCTTTACCAATTACTGATTGCTTATCTTGATAAAATTCCAAATTTTTCCAACCACGAAGCCCTAGAAGCAAGTTTTTATTTGAAAATTCTTTATCATGAAGGCGTTTTAGATTTGAATGCGTCTCATTTCTTTTCACCCGACGAACTCGATTTAGTGGCTGTACTTACAAACACAAGCTCATTTGTTCAGCTCAATAACTTGCCAGTCTCAAAAGAATTCAATCAAAAAATCAAACTCTTTTTCCGCACCTCCAAATAACCTTTGGTCCAACTTCTGAGTATGCTCTTTTCACCGCGAAGAGCGCGAAGAAAGACGCGAAGATACGCGAAGAAACGCGCTGAAAAGCGCGAATAGAGCAAGAGAACTGGAAAGACCTCTTAAGTTCTTCATTTTTTTTCTCGTCGCGCCTTGGCGCGCTTCTTCGCGTGCCTTCGCGTCTTCCTTCGCGCTCTTCGCGGTAAAAAGGGCATTCAAGACGGTGGAATCTTTGTGGTGAAAAAATGTTAAAAAAAAGCTGATTATTGTCAGTGTGTGAAAAGGAACCGGTGGTGCACCGGTTCCGCATGGAATTATTTGAAAAAGCCGCTTAAGAGGCGACTTAGATCATTATAAGTTAAGAAGATGAAAAATCCGATTAACAATACCGCAAAGGGAAGAACTATCTTTTCCAATGTTTTTGGATGTAGACGCTTTCCTGTAACCCATTCAATAAATGAAATAAGTATTGTTCCACCATCAAGCATAGGAATAGGGAGTAGGTTTAATAAGCCCAAATTCAAGCTGATGGCCCCAAGCCAATATAGAGCCTGGTTAATTCCAAGTTTCCACTGATCTTGTACAACTTGTATAATGCCGACCGGCCCTGAAATCCATTTAGGATTTAATACACCAGTAAATAAAGCTTTCATTGTACGAGAAATTTCTGTGAACACCGTTGAAAAAAGCTCCACAGCACCCGGATTGTACCTAACTTTATTGTCTTGCACTCTTGGGATGCCTAACAAAAGCTGTTTATCTTGGGCTTCTAAAATACGTAAAGCTTCTGCACGTTTTTCCGGATCTTCAATTGACTCAACTGCTTTTTTGGCCTGTGCCATCTGAGTAGCAACAAGTGCTTGTTTATCAGCAGATCCGTCAAGCTCTCCCCTTGTTTTTGGAGTTACAGGACTTAATAGGTGCAGCTGGCCTATTGATTTGATAGGAGAATCTGTTCCGATGCTTTGAATCATCTTTGTTAAATCAGCTAAATTAACCGAAGTATCAAATTTAGCGTCAGCGTCAGATGCAGAAACGATTTTTTCATTTTCTTCTGTTCTTAAGACAATAATATTTGCCACATCATCTTGAAGTCTAAGAAGGAGCTCCGATGCATGCTTGACAGAGGTCCCATCGACTGCAATGATTTTATCACCAGGTAGCAAGGGCTCTTCCAACTTCGAAAAAGCATTTTTCGGGAAAGCTTTGTCTTCATGTTCCTGATCAATAAATTTAACTTGAGCCTCAACGATGGCATTATTCGTTAAATCATAAGGAATAACATAAAGATTTTGAATTTTTTTAGTATTCAAATTGGCCTCAAATTGCCAATCAATAAGCTCTTCACGGAAATTTTTATCCAGTCTCAATTCTTGAGCTAAAACTCGTGGAACGCGTAAAACTTTGATTTCATTGCCACGCTTGATCGTAATTAAAGCACGACCTTCATTTAAAATATGATTGAGTTCTAAAAGTGAAAAAATTCTTTCACCGTCAACTGCAACTAGTTGATCCCCATATTGAATACCGCTATTGATTAACGGAGAACCCTCCGGTAATAAGTTTGGAGAGCCATCTTCTAGTTTTTTGTAATTGATATAATTTGCAGGAGTCATTACCCCTGTTGTCAATATTCCTTTTTCAAGAGAGTGAGGATGTGGATAAGTTTTGATGTTTAGATCAAAAGGCTCTTTTTTGCCAGTTGCATAATCAACTTTAAAGCCTTTGATATTCATTTCTTCTGAACCGCTTGTCATAGGCGCATATAAATGATCTTTAGCTCCTTGAAAAGATTGATCGTTATAAGAGATAATCTCATCACCAGGACGAATGCCTTGTGCGTAAAGTTCTGATTTTGGATCGATCCAGCCAAGCTTATGCGTATAATCTGAGAATTTTTTTTCCTGGCCGCCAAGTGCATAAAGCAAAGCAAAAGCTAGAAATGCAAAAACAATATTGACAAAAGGACCCATAAAAGCAACTTTTAGTCGATCAAGCGGGCCTTTGCCAAAAAAACCATCTTTTATCTCATAAAGGTCTTTACCTTTTTCGGTATCGGTCCCGGCAATTTTTACATAGCCACCAAAAAGAAGCCAGCCGATTTGCCATTTCTCCCCGTTACGTTCCCAGGAAAAAATCGGTTTACCAAAACCGATAGCAAAGGTTTCAACTCGCATACCCACTCTTTTTGCCATTAAATAATGACCAAGTTCATGAATAAAAATTAAAAAACTTAAACCTAAGATGGCAAGAATTATGTACATTTGCAGATCCACATAAAATTGTTATTGAAATAATAAGGGTAGCATAAACATCGCCCCCTGTAAAGAATAAATACACTCTCTAATCTCACGTCTTTTTTACAAAGAGAGATTATTACCTATGAGATCACATAGAACAAGGATTTTTTCACCAGTGAGGCAGTGAGGAGGATGAGATCAGTGAGGGGTCTTGGAATTCAGAAGGTTTGAATTTAAGGTTCGATGTGAATTAACAAGAAAAATTTCTGGCAATCCAAGACCCCTCACTGATCTCATCCTCCTCACTGCCTCACTGGTGAAAAATCTAATATTTTGTTTTCTCTGTGGTAAAGAATTTTAGATGTGTAACGCATCATTACGGGCGAGGGCATCCACTTCCAGGACATTATCGATTGTATTAATAGGAATAATGGAATGCGCAAGCATTAGCTGCTCTAATTTTTGGCTGATTTGCTGCCAGGAAATTTGTCTTTCAAGACAACGGTTCACTAAAACTTCATTTGCGGCATTCATATAGCAAGTCAGGCTGCCACTCATTTTTGCCGCTTCATAGGCAAGTCTTAGACAAGGAAATTTTTCAAGGTCGGGAATAAAAAATTGCAGTTGG
This sequence comes from Chlamydiia bacterium, assembly GCA_038257035.1. Lineage (GTDB taxonomy): Bacteria > Chlamydiota > Chlamydiia > Chlamydiales > Parachlamydiaceae > JBBSJT01. The sequence continues at coordinate 939 of JBBSJT010000087.1, read as the reverse complement.
TTATGTTTAACAAAATCAAAGCTTTCCATCATACCGATTTTTCGTTCCGGGTAAGTTAAGGCATATTGAATGGGTGTGATCATATTAGGATAACCCATTTGCGCCATGATCGAATTATCCACAAATTCGCACATACTATGAATGATACTTTGCGGGTGAATAATGACATCAATTTTATCAACAGGCATTTGAAATAACCAGTGAGCCTCAATCATTTCAAGCCCTTTATTCATTAAAGTGGATGAATCAATCGTTACTTTTGGCCCCATCGTCCAAGTTGGATGGCAAAGAGCCTCATCAACTGTAACCCTTTGAAGTGCTTCTTTTGTAAATTGTCGAAAGGGTCCGCCCGATGAAGTTAAAATTAATCTTCTGACAAATGCATTTTTTTCTCCGTTCAAACATTGAAAAATTGCGCTATGTTCGCTATCTATTGGAAGAAGCTTAACACCTTTTTCTTTGACAAGCTGCATGACAAGTGAGCCGCCGGAAACCAAAGCCTCTTTATTGGCAAGTCCAATGTCCTTGCCGGATTGAATAGCTGTCAAAGTCGGAATTAAGCCTAAAGTCCCGGTCATTGCAGAAACTACGAAGTTGGTATCACTATGGGCAGCAACCGCATTGATGCCTTCCACGCCACCAACAACTTCAATATGTGGTAATCTTTTTTTTAATTCTAAAGCTTTATCCTTATTATAGACTCCGATTAATTGCGGTGAAAATTCAAGGGCTTGCTTTTCTAGCAAATCAATATTTGAATTTGCAGCAATGGCCACAACTTTTACATTTTCAAGATGCTTTGCAATTTTTAATGTATTTTGACCGATCGAACCGGTACTTCCGATAATTGAGATACGCTTCATGATATAAATTTTTCCTCGTAATTCTTTCCTTGGCAAAAAAAAACTTTTTTTCTATAATGATCCCATATCTTATCTT
>JBBSJT010000086.1:0-9282 GCA_038257035.1 Chlamydiia bacterium | reverse complement strand
TATTTTTGGTTTGATCATGTGAGACCTGCATGTTTTTTTACCTTGGAATAGAACCAGTATATGATTTTTTTTACAATGAGGCAGTGAGAAAGGCATGAGGACAGTGAGAGGTAAGGAATTCAGAGCCCCCTCACTGTCCTCATGCCCTTCTCACTGCCTCACTGGTAAAAAATCTGAGACTTTCAATTTCAAGTGCTCCCTAGAATTAGAAAGTTGTGGTGCAGGCGATGCCAACATGAGGGTCTTGAAGCGTCTTTGGAGAGGGTAAAATATAAAAACCACTCGGTGACCAAAAATTAATTGCAACTTGATGACCAATACTCTCTTCGTTGCATCGTAAGTACCATTGATCAAACAAGATGATTTCATGTTTAAATATGGCTGTTGAGATACAGATTATGGTTTCTAAAATAGAGGCAACAGAATAATTTTCAAGGTCTTTGACCATAGCTTGTTGCTCAAAATATGTTTTATCACCACTTAAGGGAATAGCTTCTCGTGTCATCACCACCCACTTAGAAGTGCATGGCTGTAAACTGCCAAAATCCTTCACAACCTCATTCCAGATATATTCATACCCTTCTCGTCTTAATGGGAACTTTTCTTGTAAAAGCATCCCATAATTATTGATATTGATTGAAGCCGGTATCCAAACAATCAGATGAGTTTGACCAAATGTTTTATTTGGAAATATGGGACATGGGCCATTAAAAATATTACCAATAGTAGATGGGAATGATTCCCAAGCTTGTTTTAGTTCAGATTCAAGAACTTCAACTTTAAAAAAATTGATCCAATTTTCAGGATTAAATGTTTTTTCTTTGTAAATGACTCTTTTTAAAACAAATAAATCTGTCGCATATTCTTTTGTTTTTTTACTGACAACGGAAAGTGAGCTTTTAAGATCTGTGAAACCGACATGAGAAAAAATTTCCAGTATAAGTTCTTGCGGAAAAACGTCTTGAAATAATCCGTTCATCGCTAATCCTTTTTTCCTGAAACATAATTCTCTAAAAGATTTAAGTCAAATCATAGCAGCAGCAACAATACAAAAATAATTATGATTGATTAATATCAAATCACCCTTTAAAATTATTTTTAAATAAAAAAAAGAAATCTCAAAAAAAAACACATCTTAAAAAAAAGAACATAAAAATGAACAACATGAATACCATTTCCCTAGGGAAAGATATATGGAATATAATTTCCTATAACTTACACGTGAGTGAATTGCAGAGTCTTGCTATCTGCTGTAAAGAATTGAGCTGCTTAATGTCAAGTCATGAAGGTTTGCAACTCTATAATAGCATCAACGTTTGTAAAAAAAAAATTACAAATTTGGGTTTGAAGCTTGAAAATATGAGTGATCAAAATGACATTAAAGAAACAGTTGAAACCGCTATTAAAATTCTTGAATACCATAACTTGCATCCAAAAATGATTCCTTATAAAAACATTGTTTCTTTAAACTCATGGATATATTTATCAGCAAAGCAAATCGATGATGTCACCTATAAGAATTTTTTAAATTTAGATGGAGCTATCTGGTACCGTAATTTTCAAAGCTCGTAAACACATTTAATGAATCACATGAATAACATTGCCCTTCCGGTAGATATATGGAATATAGTTTCTTATGAACTACACGCAAAAAAACTGCATAGTCTTGCCGTCTGCAATAAAGCTTTAAACTGTCTTATGTCGAAAAATCAAGGGTTGGAACTGTACAATAGAATAGCTGATTGTAAAGTAAAACTTATAAGTTGGAATTATTGTGAATGTCGAAAAGTTTTAGAGAGAAGAGATTTTAATGAAACAATAGACACATCTATTAAAATCCTGGAGTATCATTGCACAAATTCAATAACGCTTACTTATAGAGACATTTTTTCATTACAAGCATGGACAAATGCTGTACTTAAAAATGGCACTCTTCGGTCATTTCTTGACAATAACGGCACATACGAACAATTTATCAACTTAGAAAAGCGCATTAACATACAAAACTTTGAAAATACTCAATTTTAAATCTATTTAATCAACATTAATATGACATGCGTATGTGCCGAGAGCGATCATGCCGCTTTAAGCGTCTTACGTATCCTGTAGAATAATGTAAGATGTTATAGATTTTAGAGGTAAATCTTTAGGGAATAGACCACGGGTTTTCACCCGTGGTATCTGGAATCTATGATGGGGAAGGATTTAGCTTTAGACCACCTGCCTGATCTTCAGGAAACATAGGTAGTGGAGTCGGCTGTTTTTTAAAGAGATCATTTGCTGTTTTTAAGCGGATTCTCTTCTCTTCAATGTCCCAATCGCCTTTAACGATATCTTCAATATCTTTAAAATCGAGAGTTTCAAATTCCATCAACATGTCTGTAACGAGTTGAACTTCTTTTGCCTTGTCCTTAACAATTTGAAGAGCACGATCATGGGCTTGTGTCACAATTTCGCGAACTTCAGCATCAATTTCACGGGCTGTAAGCTCTGAATATTTTTTCTCATGATGCATTCCGTATTGAGCCCCTGAAGAGCCCTCATCGTACGATACAGCACCAAGCTTATCACTCATTCCCCACTCACAGACCATGCTTCTTGCAATACCTGTTGCTTGCTCAATGTCTTGTCTTGCACCGCTTGAAACATCGAATACGAAAATTTCTTCGGCAACACGTCCACCCATCAAAACCGCCAATTGGTCAATTAGCTCTTTTTTCCAATAGCTAACACGGTTTTTCTTAGGTAGAAACATTGTAGCACCAAGAGACATTCCTCGTGGAATGATCGTAACTTTATCAATCGGATCGGCATGTTCAACGAACATACTTACAATGGTGTGACCGGCTTCATGAAAAGCAGTCGTTAGTTTTTCAGATTCGCCGATTTCAAGGCTGCGACGCTCTTTACCATAAAGAACTTTATCACGGGCCTCAGAAACTTCCTGAGTAGTTACAGCCGTTCTTCCACGTCGTGCAGCAAGTAGTGCTGCCTCATTTAATAAGTTAGCCAAATCAGCACCTGAACTGCCGGGAGTACTTTTTGCAATCGACAATAAGTCAACTGTTGGATCGAGCTTAATTTTACGGGCATGTACTTTTAGAATGTCAAAGCGACCTTTAACATCGGGTAAACCGACCATCACACGGCGATCGAATCTTCCCGGTCTAAGAAGTGCTTTATCCAAAACGTCAGGACGGTTAGTCGCTGCCATTAAAATAACGCCTTCATTTGTATCAAAGCCATCCATCTCTACAAGAAGTTGGTTTAATGTTTGCTCACGTTCATCGTGGCCCCCGCCAACTCCTGCACCTCTATGGCGGCCTACAGCATCAATCTCATCCATAAAAATAATGCATGGGGCATTCTTTTTGGCTGTATCGAACATATCACGGATACGGCTTGCACCAACACCAACAAACATTTCCACAAAATCAGATCCTGATATTGAGAAAAATGGACGGTCAGCTTCTCCGGCAACAGCCTTGGCAATCAACGTCTTACCGGTCCCTGGAGGTCCGATGCATAAAACACCTTTTGGAATACGTCCACCAAGAGTTGTAAATTTGTTAGGGTTTTTCAAAAATTCCACAATTTCTTGAAGCTCTTCAATAGCTTCATCAGCTCCTGCAACGTCTTTAAACGTAATTTTATTTGGACCTGTTTGAACGGATAGTTTTGCAGGCGATTTACCAAAGCTCATCGCTCCCCCGCCAACACCTTTCATTTGTCTTGCAAAAATCATGTAAAGAACACCAAGAAGCAGTAGAACCGGAAGGAAAGTCAGCAAATAACTAAAGTAGTTAGGAGATGGCTCTTCACTTTTAAATGTTTTTTCAAGCACTTTATTTAGTGGCTGATCAGGAGCTTTAAAAATACCACCTTTATTATGATTAAATCCTTCAAACTCTTCCTTGGCGTTAATAAACCATTGGTTAAATTTTTCAGAATCTTCTTTTTCAAGCGCTCTTGTTGAAAGCTCCTGATTATTAAAGAACCAGATCACATTAGCCACAGACTGACGGGCACGATCTAACTGTATTTGATTTTCTTCTAGTTTTGATGAAAGCAGATGAGACTCATCAACACCCTCTTTATAATCGCGTACACTGCGAAGCTTTGTAAGGCGAGTTCCATTTTCTTCTACGTTTAAGCCGTTAACAATGCTTTTCAATTCGGCAAGAGAAGCACCATACGCTGCTACAACCGGACCAAGTGCTGTTTTTGGCAATTCATTTGTTTTGGTTAGTTGTGCATCCAAATTTTTTAATGAAGTTTTAACCGCTTCATTACCAATGCCAACCATCGGGGATCTTAAATTGGTGACAATCGCGTTCAGCTCTTGGCCAAATTGATCCAAAGTTTGTGGTTGCGGATTGGCCTTTAAGGTATTAAATTTATTTTCAAGATCGACAAGGTTTCCGCTCATATTGGGAACGTCTTGAATAACGATGCGATGATTTCCATTGCCATTTGTTGCTATGTCATCAACAATAACGTATCCATTTTTGGGAACTTCTGTGCCTGCCAAAGATAAGAACATAACAGCTGAATTTTTTACCTTGGTTTCAAGTGCATTCAAATCATTTTCTACGCGCTCTTTTTCACTTAAAAGAGTGTGATTTGTGTTTAGTAGATCAAGAAATTTGAAACGGTTTTTACCCTCTTCAGTCATTCGATCGCGAAATTTACCGCTAAAAGTGGCCAAATTATCATTTAACGCGATTTTACGGCTATCTTCGGGTTGTACTAGTTGTAGATTGACCAAATGTTCCAATTGATAACTAAAAGAAACTTTGGCGAATTTAGTATCAATTAAATTCTGTACCATCAAGGCAAGTAAAAATGCGGCCATTAAAAGCCATACAAAACTACCTGAAAAATTTTTTTTGAAATCCTGTTTGTTATCGTCACTCATCTTCACCTTCTTTTATTTAAAAGCCGTTTCAATCTTACAATTGAAATTATACTAGACTTTGGAAAGTCTTTAACGATGTAATTTTAATCATGTTGTTATCGTTTTTAAAGGCATCCCCCGATTTAATAAACAATCGAGGTTGTTACGAGAAATATACACGTGATATGTGAGAAAATTATCCCTTGCTCTCTAATACACCATTCTATCATATTCTTTTTTCATCATCAACCTCTAATAGTCAGTTGATAATTTTTCAGTTTCTTAACTTTAGAAAATGCTTGCTTACCGGTCAAAAAATCAAAGCAAAATTCGTTTTCACTTATTAGTACCGGAAAATGATTCCTTAAAAAAGCAGGCACTTTATAATTTGACCATGAGGAACTCAATGTTTTATAGCTATTACTTTTTTTCGGATGGACCAATTGGTACTGACCTTCCGGAATTAAAATTTGAACAAACCCTTTGAAAACACTCTGCCACGATATTAAATCTTTACTATTTAAATTTTTTTCTTCTAAAATCACTTTTAAAGAACCAAAATTAAAATAACCACAATTTGAAGTATCAATTTTCAAAGTAAAATTTACAGGTAATTCTTGCATTTCATTTCCAAGAATAAACATTTTTTTTCGATCAATAAAAAGACGTTTTTTTTCCATGAACAACCACTTATTAGATGCATTGCTTTGAATCAAAAAAAGAATTGTCTCAACAATTGAGTGGGAGATCGTAAATCCCATTTCTTTTGCAAACAAGCGCATAAAATATTTGATTTCAAAAGGTGTATTCATAAGAGAAAAATCAAAATAAGCCCCTTCTTTGGATTTTACAATTCTACCTTTATGAGTTTCAAACGTCTTTAACAAATACTCATTTAACTCAACCACTTCATTTCCAAGACGATAAAGTGGTTCCGCTATATCTTTACCAAATTCTTCATTTAAAGAAGGGATGATTTTTGAACGAAACCGTGCTCGCATGAATTTAGGGTCATGATTTGTTTTGTCATGAAATGCCTTAATGCTTTCATCCACTATATAAGCTTCAATTTCTTTTTTTCTTAAAGGGAGCAAAGGTCTAAGGATTTTCAAACCATCAATCATTGTCTTTTTTTGTAAACCACAAAGAGCATTTAATGAGGCGCCTTCAAATAGCCGTTTTAACAACGTTTCAGCCTGATCGTCTAAATGATGCCCCATCATTACGGCTTGATAAGAAAATTCTTCGCATAAATTTTTAAAAAAGTTTAAGCGCAATAAACGGCAGCCAAGCTCAAGATTTCCTTTTATTTCTTGCGGATTTAAAATAGACAAATGAAAAGGAATGTTTGCAGCATCTGCCATTTGCTTTAAAATAGCGGCTTCATCAGCGCTTTCCACTCTCCAGTTATGATTGACGTGCGCTACTGCAAAATCAATTTTTAATTCCTTTAAAAGATGAAAAAGAGCCATTGAATCTGGACCTCCCGAAAGCGCCAAAAGAATAGGCTTTTGAAAATCCATATTTTCAATCAAAAATTTCTTTAAAACTTCTCGAATCATTACACCTCATTAACTTTTAGCTCCACCACGAAGATACCGCCATTGGGGGATTTTTTTACCGCGAAGAGCGCGAAGAAGCGCAAGCTTCGCTGCGAGAAGAAACGCGAAGAAGCGCGCTATCGCGCGTAAAAGAAGGCGTTCCAAAAGGTGGGAATAAAACGTTTTGTTCAAAATTGTTTTTGACAAAACAATTTTACTCATAACCCTCTTTGCAAACTGCGAAGAGGGGTAGAGATTATGCCCTCTCCTCTTCGCGCGATAGCGCGCTTCTTCGCGTTTCTTCTCGCAGCGAAGCTTGCGCTTCTTCGCGTCCTTCGCGGTAAAAAAATCCCCATTATCGGTATAGTCCGCTCTTTGTGGTAAAAACGTGGGATCAGTATGTGATTGTAACAAATTCTAAGATTATTGTATCCTCTTGTTTATGATCATTATTTGGCGATACTTATTATCACAATACATTAAAGTTTTAAGCCTCTCCCTTGTTGCATTCATCGCGGTGCTCCTAACGACAAGATTGGACGATATTGCCCATTTTGCCTCGCTTGGAGCTCAAGGCTTGTATGTTTTAAGCTTCACCCTGCATCAAATTCCTTACATTTTACCAATTGCCATTCCGATTTCTGCCCTAATATCTGCCCTTCTTTTGATTCAGCGTTTATCTTCATCGCATGAACTTACAGCATTAAGAGCAGGCGGTTTGTCCATTAAAATGATTTTAGCCCCTATTTTAATTTTTGCGGCTTATTTGTCGCTCCTCAATTTTTATATTGCCTCAGAACTTGCAACCGAGTCGCACCGTCAAGCAAACTCTTTAAAAGCCGAGCTTCGTCAAGTCAATCCTCTTTTATTATTGCGAAACAAACATTTAGTTAGACTAAAAGGCATTTATTTTGATTCCTTGGGCGAATCACAAATGGGAGAATCTGCCTCCGATATTTTTCTTGCAATCCCCGGCAATGGAAAAAATCATATGAACTTAATGGTCGCAAAAAATTTGACCTCGTCAGATTCTGACTTCATAGGATCCATGGTAACATCCATTTCAACTCAAAAAGCAGATTTAGACCAAAATTTTGATCATCTCATGATTGAAAACATAGAAAAATCAGTAACGGCTACAAAAGATTTTTCAACCATGATGCAAAAAAAAGTGAGCGGCATCAGCAATGACCATCTGAAACTTGGGCTACTTTTAACAAGCATTGCAGAAAATCAAAGTAAATTAACTTTACAAAATGTTAAACGATCTAATGAAGAGACGAAAATCTTACAAAGAAGCATTAATCGGGGTTATACCGAAATCATAAGACGCGTTTCAATTGCTCTTGCAGTATTTACGTTTACTCTAATGGGCCTAAGCTTTGGTGCAAGCATCAGTCGCCAACAATCAAGACGTAGTATGTACTATCTCATCGGGCTTGCAGCGCTTTATATGGCTTGTTTTTTTGCTGCCAAAAGCGTTGATTACCAACTGACGGCAGCTCTTATTCTCTATCTTGTGCCCCATTTGATCATCGTTTTCTTTAGTTTACTTAATTTAAATCGACTCTCAAAAGGGATGGAATCATCATGATCGCAAAAACCTGGGAGCGTTATTTCATCTTTCAAACATTAAAAACATTTTTTCTGTTTATTTTTTGTTTTTATACTTTATTTGTTCTCATCGATTACACCACACATTTGAATTATTTTCACTCCTCAACTTCTACCTTTCAATGGAAAACTGTTTTTTTGTATTATTTATTTGACTTTGTCAAACATATAGAAATTTTAATTCCCTTTGCCGTGCTTATCTCAACTGTTAAAACACTCACTAATTTAAATGTACACAATGAACTTGTTGCTTTGCTTGCAAGCGGATTAAAATTAAAACGTCTTCTTTTGCCTTTTATCTTGCTTTCCCTTTTTTTTACTTTTTTGCTTTATGTAAATACAGAAATCCTATTACCCAATGCATTAAAAGAGCTCAAAACCTTCTCAATTGCAAAAGCCTCTGCCAGCAATAAAAAGAGCGCTAAGCCCATCCTTCATTTAAGTTTAGAGGATGGCTCAACATTAATTTTTCAAGATTATAATTCAGTTGAGCAACATTTTACAGATTCTTATTGGGTACGCTCAATCGATGATATCTACAGAATTAAATTCCTCTATCCAAAAGCTATTGCCGAAGGTCATTTTGTCGATCATTTAACAAGAGACCATGAGGGCCGGTTGATGAATAGAGCCTCTTTTGAAAAAATAACTCTTAATGAGATGCGGTTTAATAAACAAACCCTTTTCGATTCCATCACAAGTGCAGAAGAACAATCATTTTCTGATTTGCAGGCAAAGCTTCCCGCATTTTCTGAAATTAAAAGTGAAAAACAGGCACAACTTGTGACAAATTTTTACTATAAACTTGCCATGCCATGGCTTTGCCTTTTGACTGTCATTGCCCCTATTCCTTTTTGCGTGCGTTTCACACGTCATTTGCCTCTATTCATGATCTATGCCTGGAGTATCTTTGGCTTGGTCGCCTTTTACATTGTGATGAATTCAGGCCTCATACTTGGAGAGCGCCAGGTGGTCTCACCGGCTATTGCCATCTTTGTACCTTTCGGACTCTTCTTCGGCATCTTCGGCCTCCGCTACCTCAGACTCAAATAATTTTCGATTCTTACCACAGAAAAACGAGAAGAAACATCCTTATGCGTATACATTTCTATTTTAGCTCCAGATTTTTTTACAGGATACGCACGATCGCTTCGCGGCACGATAAGCAGGATAATATCCACCTTCGGTAGTTCATGAGGTTGATATTATCCTGCTTATCGTGCCGCGTAG
>JBBSJT010000085.1:0-9533 GCA_038257035.1 Chlamydiia bacterium | reverse complement strand
GATACTATCAACCTTAAGGATATACTAAGGATTGATATTATCCTGCCTGATCCTGCCGCGAAGCGAAGCGGAGCGATCCTGAATATCCTGAAAAAAAATCGAAGGTGCTAAATTAATAGGTTTAAGGGGATTGAACTTTTTCATTTTCAAGTAGAACCAGTATATAAAATAATTATCTCCGAGCCCCCCTGCTGTGTCTTTCGTGATCTTAAGTGTTAAGGAAGCACGGTCTCTATGATTAAGTGATAAATGAATTCAAAAAAATGTTTGATTTTGGTAGATTGCATTTTTATCGAATTTTAGGGTTCAACAAATGGTCTGGTACCTTTTAAGCACACTTGTGTTTGGTTTTATCGGATTTGGAATCTATTTGTACGGTTTTAAAAAAGGAATGTTTGATGACTTGGAAGATATAAAGTATCAAATGTTTAGAGACGAAGAACAGGATGAGTAATCAATGCCGAAATATCGCAATTCTTTAAATGTAGATGGAAATAGTAATGATCCAACAATTTCAAGGCGCTCATTTTTAGCCCTTATGGGCGTTGGTGCCTGTCTTATTGGTACGGGAACCTTATTTAACACATCACTTTTGGGTTTTCTTTACCCAAATGCCATGAAAACGCCACCGAGCGTTTTTTCTATTGGAAGACCGGAAGATGTTTTGAGTCGCGACGGTAAAATTTTTAACCCTAAGCAAAAAATATTTATAGAAACAAAATCGGGCCAAGTGCGTGTGCAAACAGCTGTGTGCACTCACCTTGGTTGTACTGTTAATTTGGCTCAAACCGGATATTCCTGTCCATGTCATGGATCAACTTATGATAGCCATGGATTAAACACCGGAGGTCCGGCACCCTTACCGCTTGTTTATTTTGGATTATTTAAAGGCGCTTCCGGTGAAATCATGGTGGACAAACAAAAAACGACACTTGATTGGAATAAAGCTTGGTACCCTACAATTGTATAAAAGAGAAAAATAATGGCAGAATTTCAAGGTAAACGAAGAGAATCATGGGGTGAATATTTAATTAACCTACCCTCGATGTTTGTAAGATCAATTTTTAGACATAATTATCCAAATAATGATGTGGATCGCTCAGAAATCGTATTCAAGAATTTTTTTTTACATTTTCATCCGGTTAAATGCCATAAACATTCATTAGATCCTTTTTATACTTTGGGTCTTGGTACGATTACTACCAGTTTATTTTTGATTCTGACAATTACGGGTGTCATTTTGATGTTTTATTACATCCCGACAGAAGACCGTGCCTATGAGATCATGAAAGATTGGCAAGATACAACACCATTTGCCATGATGTACCGGAATATGCATCGTTGGAGTGCACATATGATGGTTTTGTTTGTATTCTTACATATGTCCAGAGTTTTTTATACCGGCTCCTATAAAGGCATGCGACGATTTAATTGGGTAATTGGGGTGATCTTAATGGTGTTGACCCTGCTTTTATCGTTTACAGGCTATTTGTTGCCGTGGGATCAACTTGCTTTTTGGGCCATTACTGTAGGATCCAATATTGCAGGCTATGTACCCAACCTTCCCGGTTTTGAAAATAACGTCAACCGCGTCATGCTGCTTGCTTCAACAAGTGTTGGACAAGATGCATTGATCAGATTTTATGTACTGCATGTGGCCTTTTTGCCGCTAATTACAGGGACTTTAATAGGTGTCCATTTTTGGCGCATTCGTAAAGATGGCGGATTGTCCCGTCCGCCTGATCGCATTAGGCCTGATCCTTATAGAGTTGTGCAAAGATCTGATACTAAAGAATCTTTTGCTCCGGGAGTAAAAAGAACTTATGGGTTGATGGAACTTGTAAAGGGAACTTGTCCAACTGTTGATAAAGGTCCTTATAACTTTGTTTTTACCTGGCCTCATCTTTTAAGGGCAGAACTTGTCGCTTTTATGTTGACTTTGGTACTTGTGCTTGGACTTTCATTTATCGATGCACCCTTAGAAGAGCCTGCTGACCCTAGTAAACCTACCAACCCATCCAAAGCGCCATGGTATTTTTTAGGACTTCAAGAGATGGTTGCCTATGATGCATTTTGGGGCGGCGTAGGTATTCCTACTCTTATTGTTATTGGACTCATGTTAATTCCATACCTTGATCGAAATCCTCATGGATCAGGTTATTGGTTTCATAGAAGCCGCTATTTGGCCATATTTTTGTATACGGCGTTTATGACATGGCAGGGTCTTTTAATTGTTATAGGAACCTATTTTAGAGGGGCCAATTGGGGCTGGGTATGGCCGTGGGTTGAAAATTATGCAAGACATTAGGATATAAATGGGACGAGATTACTTTCAAATTACATTGATTGCCTTAGGAGTTATTGCTACAGCATTATTTTCTGTTTTTGTTTGGAGGGAAGCATTTCCTGAATATAAAATTTATCAGAAAAATTACGTTGCACTTGAAAACTTCAGATCGACTTATACAGGCGAGGCTCCACCAGATTTTAGCATTGGAATAAAACAGATTGTAATCCCAAAAGAAGACAAAGGCCCTCCATTAATTGATCGCTGTATTTCCTGTCATGTTGCTTTGGAATATGCCCATTTTTCACCTACAAAAATTGCAAGAGATCTGAATGGTAACATTATTTATGATGAAGATGGCATACCTAAACAAATTGCAAACGAAAATGATGTTTGGACTCGTCTTGATCTTGAAATTCTTAAACTTGAAAAATCTAATCAAAACAGTGAAGCTGAAAAATTAAGATCTTTGAAGACGGCTCATGTCAATGGAAACATTTTTGATGTTAAAAAAGTATTAAAAATGCACCCTTTAATTGGAGCTGAAACAAGGCCTTTTGAGTTTCACCCAATAGAAGAATATGGTTGTACCAGTTGTCATAATGGAAATGGTCTTGGATTAACCACAATAAAAGCGCATGGACCTGTTTTTGATGGGCAGTATGAGGTTGAATTTGAAGGACCTGTACCACAATTTAATGAAAAGGACGAGCTCAATGACCCGAAATTTGCTAGAGTTTACAACGGAAAACCGGGTCATGATGTATTATTTCAAACATCTCCTATTTTTGTTGGGGCCTTAATTCAAGCAAAATGCATGCAATGCCATCAAGTGGCTGCAAAAGCTATTGAAACGGCCGGATCAAAAATTGAATTTTTAACCCAAAGCGATGAAAATAGGATTGATGCTCTTCAAAAAGCATTTAATAAAGATCAAGAAACACTTTTAAGCACTTTAGAATTGCAATCTAGCGTTTCAAAAATTGGGGTTTTAGAGACTGTCAATGAACTTAAAACAAAGTTAAAGGATTATTCAATAACCGATAAAGAGCGACAACTCATTCAGGCCAACCTCGACTTTTTAACGATGAGTGTTGGAGGGGCTGACGGTTTACGCCCCCAAAATGCACAAGCTGCAAGTGATCTTGTTCTTATGAAGCTAAATGCATCACTAGAAGATCTTTTAGGAAAAAAAGAGCTAGTTGAAAAAATTGAAAAAGTTTCGAGCTTGTCGGGTAAAGATATTGGAGAATTTTTAATCAAATACCAAAACGAAAGTGCTGCGTCAGGTGCTATTTTTAAAAAACTAAAGAAATTAGATACCTTAAACAAAACTTCCAACAAAAATTTTAAATTTGAAAATAGTAATTTTAAAAATTCAATTTCGGTTATTGATAGCCTTGTCCCAAACTTTCAAAGAGGTGAGCAATTATTTATCTCTCAAGCTTGTTATGCTTGTCATCGAATAGCTGGAGTGGCAAGAGGTGGAGTTGGCCCCGAATTGACAGAAATAGGAAAAGGTTATCCATGGGCGATTAAAGATAAATTAGTCTGGCCACAAAGAACTCTTCCAAATTCCACCATGCCAAGTTATCATCTTGATCATCCTGAGCTTGAAGATTTAATGACTTACTTACTTGCGCAAACAGGTAGTGGGCAAGCGGTAGGGGAAATTACACACAAATTATTATTAAAAGATTGGGATGCTGGTAAAAAAACAGCAATTGAGAAGCCTTTGCCATCAGCTGTTGTGCATGATTTAAAAAATAGTATGACTATTTTTGCAACAGAAGGGTGTGCTGCTTGCCATAGGTTAAAAGGTTTTGAATCTGATGTTGGTTTTACAATTGAAAAAGAAAAATATACATTTGATTCTCTTTTTAAAACAAGACAATGGTTTCAAGAGTTAGTGCCGGAATCAATTATTGGATCACGTCTCGTGCAAGTTATTGAAAAAAATTCGAAAGAATTTGATGAGCGCATCTCAAATGATGTAAGAACAGGTTCAATTTTAGAAGATATTGAAAAGAATTTTCCAGATACGATCGAATCATTTTATCCAAGCTTTGCATTTGCAGCGCGCCATAAAAATCATGAAATTAAAGAAAAAATTTCTAATGAAAATGATAAATCTAAAATTGAAAACCACTTAAAGGATTTAAAAGAGTGGAAGGATCGAGTTAGATCGATTTTAATGATTTATATTCAAGAGTATGGTCTTGGTAGAATTATTGGACCAAAAATAAACTGGTCAGGTGTGTCTAGAAGTGATGAATGGCTCATGCAGCATTTTAGAAATCCTGCAGGAGTTGTTCCCAATTCCATTATGCCAATTTTTCCATTTGATGATTCGAAGTTTTATGCTTTAACAACGATGTTAAATGCACTTGGAAGAGCAAATCGCGATACTATTAGAGAAATATGGAACCATGAGGGATTTAGTCCAAGAAAAGCTTATGATATTTTCTGCTCATCCTGTCATGGAGATCAATTAAGTGGAAATGGTCCTGTCGCAGATTGGATTTATCCTGTTCCAAAAAATTTACGAAATTCCGAATTTTTACGAAATTTGACCAAGGAAAATGCCATTAAGTCGATTGTCCATGGAATAAAAGGAACGCCGATGGCACCGTGGGGTGAATTCAAAGGTGAAACAGCAAAGGGATCAGCAGGCGATAACATTCCAGCGCTAACTCAAGATGAAATTGAAAAAATCGTTGATTGGATATTTAACGCAGTTTCAGGAGATCGTATTAATCAGCAGACAAATCAAGTCTCAAAGTGGGATTATGATGTAAAAGCTGTTCAAGAAGAATTGAAAGGTGTAGAAATTGAAAGTTTAACTGAAGATAGATCAGATTCATTATTTAACCGCAAACAAACAATAAATCAATTTTCTATTAACCCTTCCTCTGAATATTTCATTGATAAAAAATACTTTACAGAAGAAAATATTTTACAAGGTAAAAAATTCTTTGAATTAAATTGTGCCGTTTGTCATGGAAAAGAGGCTGATGGAACAGGTGCAAGAGGTTCTGTAATGTTGGATGCAAGGCCTAGAAACTTAACCAATGCAGAGTGGCTAGGTACAAAAGATGATTTACAAATATTGCGTTCTATTAAATATGGGGTTCCGGGAACATCCATGGGGCCTTGGGGCGATTTAACCTCACCTCTTCAAAGGGTTCAACTTGCCATTTTTATACGATCCTTGAATATTGAGGCTCTCTTAAGACAAAAGCTTAATCGTGTTATTTATGATTCTCTTGATTCTAATATTTTCTTTCTTGAAAATTTAAGAGGAAAAGATCCGTCACAAATAATTAATCTTGAAAAACAAATACTTGCTTTAGAACAACCAGAGAAAGATGATGAAAAAAGCGTTGCAAATTTTAAAGAGAAGTTAGCTTTAGAAAAAAAATTGAATCTATTAAAGGCTGAAGATACTCAATTGACAACTCTTCAAGACTTAATGAGAGAAGAGAAAAAAATATATATACAAATGGGATTGGATCTAATAGCCAAACAAGTGCCGAGTGGAGTTTTTGACACCTATTTAAACCTAGTTTCATTGAATAGGGATCGATTCCGTATAGAAAATGGAAAATTAATGATGAATGACACTTCCAATAAAAAAGAATCAATTTTAAAATTGAGAGACCAAATTGTTACTGAATTGGATAAAAAAGCAGATATTTTGAAAAATTCGGAAGCTGAAAATGCGGTTCTTGAGATTAAAGGCTATGAAAAACTAAAAAATATTTTATTTTCCGGTTTAAAGACTATTTTTGAATTAATACAGACTGAAGGACAGGTGATTAACCCATGACAACTTATGATGATGGACCTGTAAAAGTAATGCTCTATCCTGCCCTAATATTTATGATTTTGGGTATGTTCATTGGCGTTTTTATCGCATTTAATGGTTTGGCATACCCTGATTATTTTGCCGGGGAGTATGTTCATTTTGGTCGCATAAGACCTGTGCATGTCAATATGATTCTTTGGTTATGGTTGATTAGTATAAATATTGCCCTCTTTTATTTTATGACTCCACGGCTTTGCGGAGTTTCTATTTGGAGTCCGAAATTAGCTTATGTTCAATGTTTTTGCTGGTGGACAGGATTAATCGTTGGGATTTTCTCGTTACCGGCAGGTACAAATTATGGTTGGGAATATGCAGAAATGCCCACTTGGGTAGGTTGGATTCCGACTAAATTCTTAGTGGGTCTAAGCTTTGTTTTACTAGCTGTCAATGTTTTTATGACGGTTTCAATAAGAGTGAATGAAAAACTTTATGTCTCTCTTTGGTATATAATGGGTACAATGATCTGGTCAGTTTTTACCTATGTTGCACAGGCTGCGATAAATTATGTTCCCGGTGGTATTTCAAGGGTAAATGTTAATTTTTTTTATGTTCATAATATTGTCGGTCTAATTTTTACGCCAATGGGGCTTGCCATCGTCTATTATTTTTTGCCGAAGATTTCAAATAGACCGATATATAGTCATCGCTTGTCCATGATAGGGTTTTGGTCGATTGCTTTTGTTTATGCATGGATCGGAGCTCATCATATTATTCATGGCCCAATTTCGCAGTGGCTTCAAACAGTCTCAATAATTTTTTCTATATGGCTCTTTATACCGGTTTGGACGGTGGTAACGAATCTTTTTGCTACATTAAAAAATGATTGGAATGCGTATGTGCAAAATGTACCCATAAGATTTTTAATTATGGGAACTATGTTTTATCTTTTAACATGTATCCAAGGCCCATTAATGGCCGTTAGAAACATCAATGAAATTACTTCTAAAACTGACTGGGTGATTGGCCATTCACATATTTCTCTTTATGCCACTTTTAGTTTTTTTGCCATGGCAGGAGTTTATTATGTGATTCCTGCAATTACTAAAAAACGTATTTGGTCAGACACTTTAACAAGATTGCATTTTTCATTAAATATTTTAGGTAGCATTCCCTTTCTAACTGCTCTTTGGGTGGGTGGTTTTTGGCAAGGATTGCTCTGGTCGACATGGGCAAACGGCAATACTTATGCTGAATTTCATCATCAATTGACTGAAATGCCCTTTCTTCAAACAACTGCAGACATGCACATTTTTTGGGTTTGGAGAGGTATTGGGGGGTTGATTATTTTATTGGCTAACGTGTTATTTGTGGTTAATATGTTTAACACAGTGATTCTTAAAAATCAAAATTTTGAAAGAATTGATGTTGTAGGTGCAAAAAATGATTAAGTGGCATGATATTGAAAAATCAGCAATTGTGACCATTATTGGTATCGTACTTCTTTTTTCAACAGCTATAGCTGTTATATTGATTGCACCAAGACACATTGATCCAACCTGGACAGAGCCTACAACCCCCTATCAAGTACAAATGTATGAAGTTGCTGATCCTCATATTTTTATCGGAAATCCAACCCGTGGCGGATATGATTTACAGTTTGTTTATCAGCTGATTGATCGGTTTACCCTGCTTTCATTTGAGGAATCTGAATTTTTAAAAATAGTAGCTAAGGATGAATCAAAGAAATACATTACAGCATATAAGGATCCAATACTAAAGCTTACTTCACATTTACATATGTTAAGAAAGCCTGAAAAAGAGATGATTGCCGTTGCTGAACAGAAGAAGCAAGACTTAATTTTAGATTGGGAAAGCAAACACCCGAACTGGAAAGAAGATAAATTACTTCGGCCTAATTTTGAGGTAGTTGAGCTCTATCGAATATTAAAAGAGTCTGCTTTTTCTGTTGGATCACCAGAAACTGTAATCAGTGATTGGGTTGATGAAAATTTTGAAATTATTAATGAAATTGATGATGGCAATTATGCACCCCATCATAAAAATAAAGGGGTGATTTACGTAAAAAACCCTTCAGAGTATAGAGTTTCTTATTATCAATATTCAGGATCTAGCGGTTGGCATTTTGATGTCAATGGAGAGGCTATTAAAGATGTTGAGGAATTAACAGGACCAAAGCTTGAATTTCGCTCAAGAAAACAACTCATTGAATATGGCGAGGATATTTACAAGCAAGAAGGCTGCTTCTACTGTCATACAGATCAAACAAGAACATTGATTCAGGATACTGTATTAAATGGCACCGACACATTCCCTGCACCACCATCCTCTGCTAATGAATATATCTACCAGAGAGTGACGTTCCCGGGAACAAGAAGACTTGGGCCTGATTTATCTCGGGTCGGGATCAAGCAACCAAGCAGGGATTGGCATCGAGGACATTTTTGGTCGCCTAAAACAGCAAGCGCAGGCTCCATTATGCCGACCTTTCAACATTTTTTTGATACAGACCCTCGTGGAACTTCCAAGAAAAGTTCCAGTATCCCCAATGTAAAGTTTGAGGCTATGTTTCAGTATCTTATGACAAAAGGAACAAGAATTACCCCACCTAATGAAGCTTGGTGGAATGGGAAAGATCCGGTCAATACTTTGGAAATTATTGAGGGAAGAAGGGGTAAAAAATGATCGGAACGGATGGTGGTGGGGTCTACGGAAGTATTTTCTATTACAGCATGACAATTGCTTATGTAGGAAGTGCTTTTTTTATATTTCTTTATTTGTATAAGACAGGAAAGCTCAACATGGATGAAAGCCCAAAAAATCAAATGATGCAAATTGAAAAAGAAGATGATAATGAGCTAAAAATAGATCTCAAAAAGGAGCTTTAACTATGAGTGAAGAAGAAGGTGAGATTGAATTTTACGGAGATCCAGGCATTGCATCACTTGATGCAAAAGTGCCAGGCTGGCTAAAGCTTACATATATTATTCTACCAATCTGGGGAATTATTGTTTTTTTTCTTTATTGGAATGGCAGTCATGGATGGTTGGACAGGGGCTCATGGAAGGAATTGCAGCAAGCAGCAAACACAACCTATCCCTTCAGAGATTATGACAACACTGCATCTACTCCATAGCTAAACCACGAACTGAAATAAAGTTCACTGATTGATTTTTTTATATATATGCAAGACGGTTAAGCGGTGCTAAAGACAAGATGATATTCAATCTCGGTCTATTCTTTTGTTGATGATTTTAATTTTTTACAGGATATGCACGATCGCTGCGCGGCAAGATAAGCAGGATAATATCAACCTTAAGTAATTCAGAAGGTTGATATTTTCCTGCTTATCTTGCCGCGCAGCGATCGTGCATATCCTGTAATAAATTAATATCATCAACAAAAGAATAGACCGAGATT
>JBBSJT010000084.1:0-9669 GCA_038257035.1 Chlamydiia bacterium | reverse complement strand
TTGGAGGGGTATCGTGAGATTGGTAGACATGATATATGGATATGAATTGACTCATAAAATGATCTTAGGATTAAGGAATAATTCATGAGTCAAATAATGACAAAAAAAAGTCAAGAAAAAGATGTGTCCGACTGTAAGGCCCTAGGCACAGCACTCCAAATTAGCCCGACAAATCGGTCTGAAAAAGAAGTCAATTTTGCTACAGAATTTGGCAGAAGTAGCAGCTTTCTTGCTCTTCTTTTTCTTCCTGTTTATTTTCTTCAATGAATTTATCGAGTGTAGACTTTATTTTGTTATTTATTAAGGGTTTTATTTCCTCTACAATTGGTGTAAGATTAGGGTTTTTCTTATAAAATTTCAGGCTTCTGTTAAATATATCTTTTGCTAAAGTCAATTGTTTAATATCAGAAGCTGTTTTGAAGGTCAAAATTATGAATACTAATTCTTTAGGTAGTTGTCCAATGCTGGATTGAGCATCAGAATGTGCCATTAAAAATAATAGAGAATCATTATATTGATTTTCTTTTATCTCTTTATGTTCATTCAAATAAAAACTTTTCCAAGATTGCAATCTAAAAGATCCAAGTTCTCTTACTAAATTTTGATTACGAAATCTATCTTCAGTTATGTTCCATGCGCCAATCATAATGAATACTCTTTTTTAAATTGTTAATTATTATAAGATTTGACACCAAAATTTGTTTGCTTCCGGTATCAATACTGGCTGTAAAAAAATATTAGGGTCAAAATCAATCAATTTTTTTGTAATGATATTTGTTTCTAGTGGTATTATTTTGATCTCAAAATCTGGGAAATTTTTGCAGAATGACTTATATTCATTTATTCTTGTGGGTAATGTTGCTTCTCGATCCATTGCATCATTTCTTTCAAGAATGGTTTTAATGATTAGAATTTCCTTTATCAGATCTTGAGGTAGGCATGGAATGGATATTTCGCATTCTTTACAATTTAAATTTGCCACAATAAATAAATGGGAAACATTGATGCCATTTGCTTTAATAGCTTTAACTTCAATTTCATCTTTTTCTTTCCAATTTTTCAGGCGTCCTGCAATCATTAGATCTTCGATACTTAGTGAAATATTAGGAATCATTATAGGCCTTTTTTAATTTTTATATTAAAATTATACACACTAATCTTAAAAAGTCAATAATTAGTACTTAATGTAAATGTTAATTAAAAATTTGAATATAGAGACATGTAGGCGTTGCAAAAATAGCGGATTATTGTTATATTTAATTTTTGATAAAAAATTTTACGGGCGGTTGCAATGGTTAGAAAAATAATTTTAATTATGTTGATTTCAAGTTTTTCTCTTTTTGCTGATAAGCCGGAAGAAGTTCCAAACTTAGAAAGCCAATCTGTAACCGCTCATTCAGTCGTGATTGATGGCAGAGAAGTAAAATATGAAGCCACAGCCGGTAATATGCTGATTAAAAGCGATGATGGCAAAAATAAAGCAACAATTTTTTACACGTCCTATACAAAAGAAGGTACTTCCGATTTTGGTAAAAGACCCATCACATTTTGTTTTAATGGGGGTCCAGGTTCCTCCTCTGTTTGGCTTCACCTTGGAACATTTGGACCAAGACGCGTACTTTTTGATGACAATGGGTATGCACAGCCACCATTTAGCTTAGTGGATAATGAATATTCCTTATTGGATTACTCCGATTTAGTTTTTATCGATCCTGTATCTACAGGTTTTAGTAGAGCTTGTGTAGGGGAAGATGCAAAACAGTTTCACGGAGTGGATGAAGACGTCAAGTCGGTTGCCGAATTTATTAGGCTTTATTTGACCAAAAACAATCGATGGAGTTCAGCAAAATATTTGGCAGGGGAAAGTTACGGAACAACAAGAGCTGCAGCTCTGGCAGGCTATTTGCATGACGAAAAACATATTTATGTGAATGGAATAATCCTTATTTCCTCAGTTCTTAATTTCCAAACAATTAATGATCATCAAAACGGAAACGATCTGCCCTATATTCTTTATCTGCCAACTTACACTCAAGCTGCCGCCTACCATCAGAAGTTAAGCCCTGAATTGCAAAATAATCTTAAAAAAACAATCGAAGAAGTGAAACGTTTTGCTTTAACCGATTATACGACAAGCTTAATGCACGGGGATGATTTAGACCCTAAAACCCGTCAGGAGATTATTGCAAAGCTTGCACTTTACACAGGTCTTTCTGAAGATTTTATTGATCGCTGCAATCTACGTATCAATAACATGCATTTTGCAAAAGAGTTATTGAGAGATGAGAGACGCACAATTGGACGGTTTGATAGCCGCTACCAAGGTATTGATTCACACGGATGCGGAGAGACTTTTGAATATGATCCAAGCGCTGATTCAATTTTTGGAGCCTTTACTTCTACCTTTAATGATTATATTAAATCCGAGCTTAAGTGGCAGCCTACCGAAGAATATAAAATTTTGACTTCCGTTAGCCCATGGAACTATGGCAAAGCAGCAACAAACCAATACTTAAATGTTGGGGAGACACTTCGGGAAGTGATGACTAAAAATCCTAGCATCAATGTTTTTGTTGGAAGTGGTTATTATGACTTGGCAACGCCCTATTTTGCAACGGACTACACCATGAGTCATTTAAATCTTGATCCTTCTTTAAGATCGCATATTACCAAAAAGTATTATAACGGGGGACATATGATGTATGTTCAAAAAGAGTCTTTGATAAAGCTCAAAAATGACCTTGCCGACTTCTTTAGAAAGTAACGCTTATTTTACTTTTTTTTAAACGCAAAGGCGCTAAGGCGCAAAGAGCGAGCATAAGTTTTATTTTAATTAAAGTTGGAATTTTTGAAATTGTTTTTGAAAAAAAGTTTAACGAATCATCCTCTTTGCAAGATTGTAAAGAGGAATTTGCTTTGCCTACTCTTTGCGCCTTTGCGCCTTTGCGTTAAAAATAGGCAAAAAAGAACTTATTACTTTACGTTCTAAGCTCCCTAGTTCTTCTTTTTCGTGAGTGAATGACTATGTGAGGGGATTATTCATCTCCTCACATATGTTTTAAGGCTAGTTAGTTTCTAACTGGCCAATTTTTTGCCAAGATGGATCAACTTCTAAAACAACAGCAACGTAGGAATCATCGCCTTTTTTAGTTACTGACATGTTGTGTTGGCACATGTTTGCATGAATTTGCTCTGGTGTTAGACGATAAATGCTACCTGTAATTGCATCGATTGCAACACCAAAGATACCTCCAAAAGCAATATTTCCAAAAACCCAACCACTTACTTCTTTTGTTAGATGCATCTGATAAGTATGGTAGCCTTCAAGTTCTATTTGAACAATATGTGTGTCTTGACGAGCAAGCTTAACAATAGCTGGGGTTTGGCAATAGTAGATGCCATCAATCCAAATGTTTGCCATAGCAGGTGTGCTGGAAATATTAATAGATTGCTTTGAACCATGAATGATAGTTGCACAGCTTGTAAATAACATTGCAGGAACTAATCCTAAAAAAATTGCCATTTTTGAAATTTTCATTTTCTTTTCCTTAAAAAAAGATATTTATAATATACAATTCAACAATTTGAATTGATAAAATATCATATTGATTTTAGGAATAAGAGGCAAATGAATTTGAATGATGAAAGCTAATACTTAGAGGTTTAAAAGAAAAGGTATGCAATTTGAAACTGCATACCTAAAAAATAAATTATTTAATCAGTCTTGAATCTAAATCTGTATGGCGGTTTGAAAGTGATAAAATCACCCATGTCATACCTGTTAAGATAATGTCTATTCCTAAAAATAGTCCGATGACCCATAGTCCAGAAACTGGCCAATCTGAATAAATCATTAAGCCTAAAATGAAAGTAACTAAACCATTAAAGAATACCCATTCCCAATGTTTAAAACGCATAAGAGCTGAAGTCAGCATTCTAAATAAACCTGCAACTAAACAGAAAGCTGCAATCCATAGAGTAAGGGCAACTGCCATTTGCGTCGGCTTAGTGACACAAAGAAAGCCTGTAACTAAATAAAGTATCCCGATTAGTAAAGAAAAAAAGAGGCCGCTCCAGTATTTGGCTATAAATGCCTGCACGATTTGAACGACACCTGTGATAAGTAAAAGCACACCTAAAACGACCACAGAAAATACTGTAGCGTAATAGGAAGAACTAATAACAATTAAGCCCAATAAAATAAGTAAGGCTCCAAAAGCTAAAAACAACATCCAATTTTTGTGGATTTTATCTACACTACAACATCTGTTTGTGTATTGGTTATCTTGATTTTCCATAAATTCTCCTTTTTTAATGTATTTAACATTAAATCGCACATTAAATAAAAAATTTAATTTATGGAAGCATTAGTTCTCTATAGTTTATGTTATACCTGAAAAAATCATTTAGTGCTGCAAGGAATATTTGATGGGATTTCAAAAAACGCATGGTGTTTTAAATCCGATTTTTGTAAAAAATAACTTTACACATTTTGGAGGTCAGAATGAATACAGTTGAAAAAATGAGTCTTAATAACCTTAAAAAAGGCTGGGGAAGAGCATGTAGCGTAACCATTCCAACTTTATTGAGTTGCTTTTCAATCATGATCTTCACACCATTAATGGTACTTTATTTTTATATCGCAGCCTTTCACTTTGATTGTTCACTGCTTGGTCCAATTTCATATTTTTCAAATGCTTCATTTGAGTTTGCTAAATTTTTACCACAAATGACAGTGGGGGCTTTTGCTCTTTTCTTCGTTTGGGTTCTATTTCAAGGGGTTTTGGCAGTTATTCCTGACAAAATGCATCGAATCATCCCTTCTTACCAAGGAGGGGATGTTTTGGGTGCGGTAACTCCGGCAGGATTAAAACTGCCTTATAAAATTAACGGTCTGCAAGCTTGGGTCATTTCTCATATTACTTTTTTTGGAGCCTCTTTCGGTCTTGGTCTTTTTTCTCCTACAATTATATTTGACAACTTAGGACCATTTTTGTGGGTCACAAATATTGCAGGATTTTCGCTTGGGGCTTTTGCTTATGTTAAAAGTCTCTATTTTCCATCGTTTCCAAAAGATAGAAAATTTAGCGGCAGTAGGTTTTATGATTTTTTTATGGGGGTTGAACTTAACCCGCGTGTAGGATTAATCGACCTAAAGCTCTTCTTTAATGGAAGACCGGGTATTGTGGCTTGGACCTTAATTAATATTTCCTTTGCAGCAGCTCAATATGCAAAATTTGGGACTGTCACAAATTCAATGTTGATTGTTAATTTTCTGCAAGCGCTTTACGTTTTGTATTTTTTCTGGAAAGAGGCCTGGTATTTAAAAACGATCGATATTCATCACGATCATTTCGGATGGATGCTAGCTTGGGGTGACAGTGTTTGGCTTCCTTTCATGTATACATTACAAGCCCTATTTTTAGTGTTTAATCCGGTCGAGTTGTCTTTACCTTATGCTCTTTTTGTATTAGCTTTTGGTCTTCTCGGATTTTATATTTTTGCCGATGCCAATAATCAAAAAGATCGTTTTAGACAGTCCAATGGGGAATGTTTAATTTGGGGAAGAAACCCGCAAAGCATTGCATGTGAATATGTTACAGAAGATGGAGTTTTAAGAGAGTCTCGTTTGTTAGTTTCCGGTTGGTGGAAAATGGGAAGGCATATGAATTATACAGGAGACCTTATTTTGTCCTTGGCTTATAGCTTGGCTTGTGGAACAACACATCTTTTTCCTTACTTTTATTTTGTTTTTCTATCTATTTTGCTTATTCACCGCTGCATACGCGATGAAAACAGGTGTTTAGCAAAATATGGAAAAAAATGGGAAGAATATTGCGCTAAAGTACCTTACAGGCTAATACCCTACATTTGGTAATATACTGGTGCTTCTTGAAAATGAAAATATGAACTTTTTTTTACCTTCTTTTTAACGCAAAGGCGCAAAGACGCAAAGAATAAAAAGAATTCTTAGCATGCTTAAAGGGTCTTTTAATCTTTGCGTCTTTGCGCCTTTGCGTTAAAAATGTCATTCTTAGCGGTAAACTTGAACATCAGAAGTTTTTACTTTAAGTAGCACCAGTATATACTCATATTTGAAGCGTAGGTTTTATTCTGCGTATGTTTTAACGTGTTTTAAATCGTTTTTAAGGCTTAGCAGGTTAAAACCTGCTAAAACAAGCGCAGGTTAAAACCTACGCTACAAAGCTGCTATGTTTATGAAAGGAATTCGCCGGAGATGAAGGTTTTTACGGTGCCGTCGATCAATTTTAGATTGAGGGTACCGTCATCATTGATTGAGTGAAATGTTCCTTCTACAATGTTTACATTATCGTGAAAGCGAATTTTTTTTCCGGAATTTGTCCAGATTAGATTTTTATATTCAGGTAAAAATGAATAGAATCCATTTTCTAAAAATAATTCCAGATCATTTGCAAAATGATCTTTAATAAATTTTAAAACGGTGTTTACATTAAATTTTTTTCCCGTTTCACTTTTTAAAGAGGTTGCAGGACGATCAATTGCTTGAAGAACTTCTAAAGGCATATTGACGTTTAAACCAATGCCTAAGATGACCATGAAGTGATCATCAAAGCTTACTGTTTCACATAAAATGCCGGCTACTTTTTTTTCGGAAAGTAAGATGTCATTTGGCCATTTTAAATTAGGCTGAAAATGCAATTGTTGTAAAGTTTTTGCTGTAGATAAACCAAGCAATTGTGGGATGTTTCCAATATCTTTTCGATCTTTTTTGACGGCAAAACAAAAAGTGGCATAAATATTTTCAAGCGGAGGGGAGACCCATTCCCTTTTAAATCTACCACGCCCTGCTGTTTGCGTTTCAGCTGTAATCAGAGTGATTTTATTTTGATCGAAAAGATGGCAATTTAATTTACCATAGTTATTGGTCGAATCTATTGTTTTAAAGTGTTTGTAAATGTACTCCATAATTTTTGCCTAATTTTATATTGTCAGTCTATTCGAATTTTATGAAAAAAGCAATGGACAGAAACAGTTATTTTTAGCGATAATTAAGGGAAACTTTATACGGAAAATAAATGATCTGGGATTACCTTTATTTAAGAAGGATGGACTTTAGAATCCTGCCAATCCTTTTGGCATTGATGTGCATCAGTCTTCTTGTGATCTCCTCCTACTCGAGTGATTCTACAGCCGATTTCTCAGATGAAAGTTTTTTTACTCCCATGGTGATGAAGCAAATCCAATTTTTTGGTTTAGGCTTTCTTGTTTTTCTTTTTTTTACCGGTTTTGATTATAATAAATTACGAGAATGGACCTGGATTTTATATGTGATTATGATTATTTCCTTAATGGGACTTTTCTTTACAGATGCTATCCAAAGGGTGCAGCGCTGGTATCGCATACCTATAATAGGAATTAATTTTCAACCCTCCGAATATGCAAAACTTGTTGTTGTTATCTCTTTAAGTTGGTTTTTAGAAAGGAGAAAATCTCAAGCTGCCGAATTAAGCACTGCTATATTTGCAGGCATCATTGTGGGTATTCCCTTTATATTGATTCTTAAGCAACCCGATCTTGGAACAGCCCTTGTTTTGTTTCCAATTACATTAGTAATGTTTTATTTTGGGGATCTTCACCCTGCCATTATTCGTTGGATGTCTGTGATTGCCGTAATTTCTGTGGGATTGATTTCGCTCATATTTTTAGAGATAGTCTCACAGGAAACAATCAAACCCTATGCGACAAAAGTTTTAAAGGAATACCAATTTGATAGACTTAATCCCAATACGCACCATCAAAGAAATGCAGCTATTGCCATTGGGATAGGGGGGTTGACAGGAGTTGGTTTTAAAAAATCAGAATTTGGCGGTGCAGGATTTTTACCTGCAGCCTACACCGATTCCGTGTTTCCTGCATTCGGAGAAGAATTTGGTTTTATTGGCTTGCTCTTGCTTCTTGCCCTTTATTATGCCTTGATTTTTTTTAGTTTCCAGGTAACAGCTGTTGCTAAGGATCATTTTGGACGTCTTCTATCTGCCGGAATTACCGTTTATTTGGCGATGCATATTATCATTAATATTGGTATGATGAGCGGTTTTCTACCCATTACGGGCGTGCCCTTGATTCTTGTGACTTATGGAGGGTCATCGATACTTTCCATTATGATGGCCATGGGAATTTTACAAAGTATTTATAGCCGGAGGTTCATGTTTTAATGAAAAATCAACATCACCATTTTATTTTTAATGAGGGAATTTGGATAGGAGAGGGTAAAGTAAGTTTTAGCACATCTCCTGAACTCATACATTTTTATACAAGATGGGTAAACAATAAACTTGAATCCAATGAAATCCATTGTAAGCAGCAAGTAGAGATGAGAGGAGGGGGTGAGCCGGTTACCAATTTCTTTACCCTATCGCAAATAACCGAGTCCAATTTTATCCTCACACTCGAAAATGAAATCATCGGTGTTTCCTCGGGAAAAGGTGTTGTAGATGCAAAAACCATTGCTTGGGAATTTAGAGGAACTACTGAATTTGAAGGTTTTGAGGCCTATGAATTACAAGATAATGGCGATTACCTTTTGCATGCAGAATATGTCTCTACAGATCAGCATCGTACAACAATTGACGGTCGAATTTGGAAAAAGATTCCTTATTAAATCAAAATACAGTTTGGACATTAAATATAAATTTTTTAATTTTTTTTAAAAAAATGGTTGAAAAAAAAATGATTACCCCCTATTAATCTTGGTAGATGAAAAATCATCTAATTTTTACCAAACTTAAAACGGAGACCACGTTATGGCTTTATTTAAAAAATTAAACCTACTAGCTTTCGCAATGATAGCTTTTGTAGGATTTTCTCAAGTAGAAGCAGGACTAGACAGATGCGAAGTTGCAGGTGTCTATTTTCGTACCGATTTTGCAGATGTTAATCTTTCGGCGACAGATGTATTTATTCTCAGTCCGAATGGAACTGCTCAATATTATCAAGGTGCTTTTATATTGGCTAATACAGATCCTATTAACTCGTTTGCTTTTAATCAAAGTAGCGCTGGAACTTGGGCGTTTGATCCAAATGATTCGCACGCTATTTATGTTTCAACTATAGGATATTCCGTACCTTTTATTAACTCTGAAACTTTAAATGCTTCTAGATATGCCTCCAGACTCGAGTTCAGAGATCATACTACAAAATTCGCTTATATGACGGATCGCCAATTTATTGATTTTCCTGCAACACTTTTAAATGCTCAAGGCGGTGCAAGTTTATTTAACCCTGCAGCTGGTATAACTGTAATTCCTAATTCTCATCTTACTACTGCTAGAGTGTTCACTAAATATCCAAAAGCAACAAAGTTAGCAATTCCTGACTTAGCGCGTTCTCCATAAGAGAAAGAAGAAGATACCGCTTCTATTGAAAGGTTGAACCATCCTCATTTTTACTGCGATATCTTGTGTTTCACCACAAGATATCGCTTTTTTTTTATATACACGTTCTACTTCAATCTCTAGAAATTAAGACTATTACAATCTGAAAAATTTTAATTTTTTGTAGCGTAGGTTTTAACTTAGCGGTGTTTTTGCAGGTTTCAACCTGCAAGTTAAATAAAACAGAACCAACGGGTTAAAACCCGTTGAACATGCGCAGGTTAAAACCTACGCTACAAAAGATTAAAAATTT